>NZ_JBEPLZ010000008.1:0-273709 GCF_040545455.1 Enterocloster citroniae
ATATCCTGGCGGTCTTATTTTGATACCCACTTTTCAACCTGTATAAATTTTTCAATGTTCTTTAAAATTTAGCTTGACTTTTTATTTGCAGGCTTGTATTAACGTTTAGCCAAACGATAAGAATGGCGGTTCACCGTCATATTGATCATATAAGCAATCCCCTCCGCACTGTCAAAAAAGCTCTCATCAAGGGTTCCATCCATCCATTCCCTGGTGGCCTGACGTAAATGCTCGGTAAAATAACTGCGAAAAGTGGAAATCCCCTTTTCTGTCACGCCGCCTTTTGTTGCCCTGTGCTTCATATCCAGCTCCAGTTCATTCCGGTCCGACAACTGTACTGCCAGAGAAAAGGCTTCAAAGTTTGCGCCATGAAATCCCTGGGCCAATGTTTTATCAACCCCAACTGATACTATATAGCGCAGAATACCGTCATACCATGAAACAGACAGGCGGTACACAAATTCTCGAATATATTCAGGGGCATCCGTCTCGCGGCAGGGATACATCCCTTGCCCCTCCAGTCCAGCATGTTTGCGGAACGCCGCGCGCCACACAGAGGCAATGTCCTGAATGGGAACCTGAAATCCCTTATCAGCTAAACCATCCGCAATTGCACAGACGCAGTCGGAAATAGTATAAGTAGTAATCTTACTGGAAAGACCACATAAACTCTGATCCTGATCCATTACAAAGCTCTGGCTGAATACATTGGAGAACTCAATGGCACGCGCTTCCCTGTCTTTTGGAAAGGGGCTGCCAAAGCATATAAAACCCGCGCCCAGCTTCTGCAAAGGAACCCCTTGTTTCTCTTTGACCATACTGGGCAGAAACTTTGCAACCAGAACATCCCCGCCCAGCAGATCCAGATACATTTGAGGCGCCGGGGTGGGACCAAAGGTATATATATCCGGCAGTCTCCAGTTTTCTTTACGCGCCTCTTCAAAATAGGGCTTTAGGGTTTCTTCCGCCACAAGGGGGATTACTTTGGGCGGGGTGGAAACAATCACAATGTCAGGCTTTTTTTCCCGAAGGAGTTCAAGCGCATTACCTGCCGAGACTTGGAACGGGACCTGCTTTTGCAGCTCTGAAACTTTGTCCGGATTATTGCGTACCCCGAAAACATTGGTTTCCACCTTGTCTCCCAAAAGCAACCGGTATCCTGGCATCAAAAATTTTCCGATGTTCCCCATTCCAATGACCACAATGTTATAGTTGGGCTCCATCATCATATCCTCTTACCTCCTTATCATTTTGTTGTCATCTTAAAACATATCTAAATCTGCCTATAAATTCTCGATCACATGGAGTCTTAAACGCCCCGGGGGTGATAGCTGTAATGGGAACTGTCAGGTGAGCTGTTGTCAGCTCTATATGACAATATATCGTTTTGTCATATACTATAACCCTTAATGGTTCAGGTATATGGCTTGAAGGCTCCATGAAACCGGATCACAACTATAATTTTAATAATTAAAATTCATAAGCAGGATATTTCCCTGTATTTTAATTTGTAAAAGCATTGTCTATGGTTAGATGAGCCAAATTTTAATAAATGAAATGATGTTTTAATATTTGACATTGTTATTATATCAGTGCACTTTGTACAAGTCAATATATTTGTATAATATATTTTATCATTTATTCACATACGAATGAATTGTATTTAATATGTTCAATGGTAATTATAGATTAAAATATAATTATTTATATTTATTTTTTAGTTATGTCTACTTCATACATTAATTTTGGGTATACAAAAAGGCTGGTTGATCACCAGCCTATATGCCCATATTCAGGGAATTTCTTTAATTGGTATGCAACATTCGCTCCTGCATCATATATCCGCAAGAACTTATCGATTCAGGCAATGTCATCAGCCGGGAAGAAAATCCCGGATTTTCCTGCTTTTGGAAGGATTTCTCAGTTTTCTCAGTGCTGCTGTCTCAATCTGCCGGATCCTCTCCCTGGTAACATTAAACCGTTTCCCCACCTCCTCCAGGGTCAGGGGATGGCCTGTCTCAAGACCGAACCTGAGGATAATGACCTCCCTTTCCCTGGGGTTCAGCCCCTGGAGCATGGCATCGATCTCTTCCCTGAGAAGAAAGCTTTCCGCCTTATCCTCTGTGGATGCATTGGCGTCATCCGCCACAAAATCCCCCAGATTGGATCCCTCCTCATCTCCCACGGGCGTTTCCAGGGAAACCGTGTCCCCGGAAGCCTGGATCAGCTCAATGACCCTCTTTTCCGGAAAGCCTACTTCCTCCGCCACCTCCTCCGTGGACGGCTCCCGTCCCAGCCGGACCGAAAGGCTCCGCTGGGCTCTTCTGATCTTGTTCACTGCCTCCACCATGTGCACCGGCAGGCGGATGGTCCTGGACTGGTCTGCCAGGGACCGCGTGATGGACTGTTTCACCCACCAGGTGGCATATGTGCTGAGACGGTATCCCTTGGCGTAATCAAACTTTTCAACAGCTTTCATAAGGCCCAGGTTCCCCTCCTGGACCAGGTCCAGGAAACTCATCCCACGGCCCGTATACCGCTTGGCAATGCTCACCACCAGGCGCAGGTTGGCCTCCACCAGCTTGCGGCCCGCCTCGGCATCTCCCTCTGATTTGCGCCTTGCAAGTTCTGTCTCCTCCTCCGGTGTCAGGAGGGAAATGGAGCCGATCTCTTTTAAGTATTCACGGATAGGATCTGCGGTGGATACTCCGTCCAGGATTTTCTCGGACTGGTATTCATCATACTCCTCTTCCCCATCCTCCCCGCTGCTGTCCATGTGGGCGCTGCCGCTGTCCGGATCATCCGTATCACTGTCCCTGAACCTCCACTTAAACTCTTCTCTCACCAGCCCCGTATTGTCAAGGGGCGTTTCATCATCCAGGAGAAGTTCACTGTCCGGGACTACTTCCTCCCCTTCCTCAGGTACCTGGATCTGGACACCCTTCAGCTCCAGTTTGCGGTAAACATCCTCCATCTCCTCCGGAGTCACCTGCTGGCCGGCAAACGCATCCAGCACCTCCGTCATCTCCAGGCGGTTCTCCTTTGCGGCGGCATTGCTGACCAGCTGTTCCAGTTTTTTAGACATTTCCATCTTATCCATATGCTGTCCTCCCCCTTCATATGGGACCTGCCTCTTCTCAAGTGCACACAATCTCATGGGAACGCATAAAATTCCTTACCGCGTTATCCCATTCCGTTTCAAGCGTCTTGTCCAGTGTAAAGAAATTCAGAGAAGTTCCCGTTACACAATATAATGCGCCGTCTTCGTACCGGATATTCAGATAAAGTCCCTGAATCTGTCCGCTTGCGATCCCTGTTCCGGATTTTCCTGCAAATTGCTCCACATCATGGGACGACAGACACAACACAATATGAAAGCTCCCCGGAAGCTTCTTTCCCTTGATCAGCGAAAAGCAGATAGGCTTAAGCATTTTCCACGAAGAAAAATCCCCAATTTGTTTCTCCTCCAGCTCTTCCTCCGAATAATACCCCTGTTTAATATGACCGTCAATGGTAAAGCTGTTGAAGGTGACAATGGTGATCTCTTTCACAAGAAAACCGTCAAAATCCTCTTTTACAAACAGCTTGGATGTAAATGCCCTGACATCTTCAACTTTTAATGCAACCATAACCTTCTCCTGCCCGCAGCACTGCTGCAGTTTTCCAAATTCTTACTCAATTATACAGTTTTTACCTATTAACGTCAAATGAAAACTGATACACATTTACATGCTTATCTTGTCTGTTTTTATCAAGAAAAACAGCTTCCCATGAGGCTTATCATGAAAAGCTGTCCTGCATATTGTCTCCAGCATCCCGATATGAAAATTCGTCCAGATATCACACATCCGGCCTAAAAATGCCGCCATATATAGTTATAGGGAAAACAGGGAAATGACAACTGACAAAACCAGCATATCCGGGATAATAAAGACAGAAAGACAAATCAGTAAAAACAGTTTAGCACATACGGTACGCCGTGAACAGAGTCTTCATACTGACTACACCGCGAAAGGAAGACGGACAGTTTCCCACCGCCTATACTCCCTTTCCCATCAGAAGGTCGAAAGAGCTCTGCTTTCCCTGCTGCAGATGATAGATCATTGCCTGGGCGGCCTTTTCGTAATCACTTTCCAGCAGCCACTTGGTGATCTCTATGTGCTCTTCCATAATATACTTTAAACGTGAGTTCCGGTTTCCGGTCATGTTGCGCAGTCTTCTGGTCTGGTCCTGAAGCTGGTTCATGGTCCTTGTCAGATGGGCGTTACGGCACTGGTCCAGGATCATGTCATGCAAAATATAATCCAGCTTGAATTTGCCTTCCTCATCCTTGGTGTTCTCCAGGGATTTTTTGCAGTGGTCCATGTATTCCTTTAATTCGTCCTTTGAGATATCGCAGCCCCAGCGCCTGATGATATGGGGTTCGATCAGTTCCCTGACCTCATATACGTCCCGTACATCACTCATCACAATGTCAGTTACCCAAATACCCTTCTTTGGCATAAATTTCACCAGGTTTTCCTGTTCCAGCCTGCTGAGTGCTTCCCGTATGGGGGTATGGCTGGAGTCCACTTCCTGTACCAGCTCGATTTCATTCAACAGGGTTCCCGGTTTATACTGACATGTGATTATCTTTTCTTTTATGATCTGATACGCTTTATCTTTAAGGGTTTCCTTAGCCATATGTCTCAATCACTCTCCTTATAAAAATCACTGCCGGATCTGCAGCCAAAGGGCACCTCCGGCAAAACGCATGATAATTATTATAATACCACATAATCCCCCATCTTTGGCAGGTTTTTTTTATTTTTCGGCATTTTCGGATAAAACCATAACTTTAGACCGTTCCTTCAGATATGTTTTAGCTCAATTGCTGTATGGGCACCATAAATGCTTCCCGGTTCCATCCCATCCCCGGCGTTTTCTTGCGGGAACCGGTGCGGCCTTTTATCATATAATAGAATAAAAAGCCGGATATCCCCACATTATGTCCTACATGATCCGGCCGCAGCAGGAGCCCGTCTATGAACAGAGAACCATCCTTCAGCCTTGTAACCATCAACTATCTGAACCGTTTTTACAGCATCCTGGACAGAATGATCCAGGACATGACAAACGCCCGGCTGGGAAACAGCATCTCCGTCAACTTTATGACGCAGATGATCCCCCATCACCGGGCAGCAATTGAAATGTCACAAAATCTTCTTCAGTATACCACTAATATCCCACTGCAGAACATTGCCTTACAGATCGTATCAGAGCAAAACAAAAGCATTGAGAACATGAAGAGCATCATCGGCACATGCGGCCAGTTCTCCAATTCCCCGCAGGAGCTGGACGCTTACCAGAGGGGGATGGATCAGATCATGGACACCATGTTCTCCGAAATGGAGCATGCCTGCGCTGTCAATAATATAAATGTCAGCTTTATCCCTGAAATGATCCCTCACCACCAGGGGGCGATCCGCATGTCGGAACTTACGCTGAAGGCTTCCATATGTCCCCAGCTCCCCCCTATCCTGCATGCCATTATCACTTCCCAAAAACGAGGGGTGATGCAGATGGAACAGCTTCTCCAATGTATATGCTGATATCCTAAGCCAGATTGGAGTACCCCATCAGGCTCTTATCCACGGCGCGGGCCACCTCACGGCCTTCCCTGATGGCCCAGACCACCAGGGACTGTCCCCTGTGCATATCACCTGCGGTGAACACTTTATCCACGCTGGTCCGGTATGACCCCGGTTCCGTATCCACATTGGTCCTTGCATTCAGCTGTACCCCAAATGCATCCGCCACATAACTCTGGCTTCCCAGGAATCCGGCCGCAATGAGCACCAGGTCAGCCTGGATCTCCCTCTCGCTTCCCTCCACGGGAACCATAAGGGTGCGGCCGTTCTCCTCGTCCTTCTTTGACACCAGGTCCACGATCACGGCTTTGCACACCCTGCCCTCTGCATCCTTTACAAACTCCTTTACCGTTGTCTGGTATATCCTTGGGTCCTCCCCAAACACGCAGACAGCTTCCTCCTGGCCGTAATCCGTTTTAAGGACGCGTGGCCACTCCGGCCAGGTGTTATCCTCCGCCCGTTTAACCGGAGGCTTAGGCATCATCTCCAGCTGGATCACTCCGGCGCAGCCCTGGCGGATGGATGTGCCCACACAGTCATTGCCCGTATCGCCGCCGCCGATCACCACCACATGTTTATCCTTTGCGGATATGTAATTTCCGTCCTCCAGGTGTGAATCCAGCAGGCTCTTAGTGGTTGCCTTCAGGAAATCCACTGCAAAATAAATGCCCTGGGCATCCCTTCCCGGCACATCGATATCCCTGGGATTGGAGGCGCCGCAGGCCAGGATCACCCGGTCATATTCCTTCATGATCCGGTTGGCCTTATAGCCCTTACCCACATCGGCTCCCGTGACAAAGCTGACGCCTTCCTGCTTCATCACATCCACCTTGCGGTCAATGACCCATTTCTCCAATTTCATGTTCGGTATCCCATACATCAAAAGGCCGCCCACCCGGTCGCTGCGCTCAAACACAGTAACTGAGTGTCCCCGTTTGTTCAGCTGGTCCGCAGCAGCCAGGCCCGCTGGGCCGGAGCCGATCACCGCCACCTTTTTACCTGTGCGGATGCTGGGCGGGTTGGGACAGGCCACCCCCTGGTCATACGCCTTTTCAATAATGGCCCATTCATTTTCCTTTACCGTTACCGGATCGCCGTTTAGCCCGCAGGTGCAGGCCGCCTCACAGGGAGCCGGACACACCCTGGAAGTAAACTCCGGAAAACTGTTGGTCTTTTTAAGCCGGTTATATGCCTGGCTCCAGTTTCCTGTATACACCAGGTCATTCCATTCCGGGATCAGGTTGTTCAGGGGGCACCCGCTGACCATTCCCTTTATCATAATGCCCGACTGGCAGAAGGGGACACCGCAGTCCATGCAGCGTGCGCCCTGCTTTTTCCGTTCCTCCTCGTTTAAAGGGGTGTGAAACTCATTCCAGTTCCTGATCCTGTCCTTTGGAGCCGTCTCAGCACTCACTTCACGTTCAAACTCTAAAAATCCTGTCATCTTTCCCATGATGTTCCACCTCCTTAACCTCTGACATTTGCATAAAATGCTTCAATCTGCGCCTGTTCGCTGTTCAGTCCCTTTTCCTCCATCTGCACGATCGCGTTCATCATACGGCGGTAGTCGTGGGGGACGATTCTTTTGAACCGGGGGAGGTACTCGCTGAAGTGGTCCAGGATCCTCTTGCCTTTGTCCGAATTGGTATAGGCCACATGCTCCTGGATCAGTCCTTTCAGTTCCAGCACATCATATTTATTGGTCACTTCCTCAAAGGATACAAGCTCCTTATTCAGTCTCTTATACAGGCTTCTCTCTTCATCCAGCACATAGGCAATACCGCCGCTCATGCCGGCCGCAAAATTCTTGCCGGTGGTGCCCAGCACCACCACGCAGCCGCCTGTCATGTACTCACAGCCGTGATCTCCCACGCCTTCCACCACAGCGGTGGCGCCGGAATTGCGGACACAGAATCGCTCTCCCGCAACGCCGTTTATAAACGCCTTGCCGCTGGTCGCTCCGTACAGGGCCACATTTCCGATTATGATATTGTCCTCAGCCTTAAACTGCACCCCCTTGGGCGGG
Source organism: Enterocloster citroniae (assembly GCF_040545455.1). Taxonomy (NCBI): domain Bacteria; kingdom Bacillati; phylum Bacillota; class Clostridia; order Lachnospirales; family Lachnospiraceae; genus Enterocloster; species Enterocloster citroniae. Next base: position 7,657 of record NZ_JBEPLZ010000008.1, read on the forward strand.
TACACCACCAGCTTGCCGCCGGAAAGCCCCTTTCCAAAGTAGTCATTGGAATCCCCCACCAGTTCCAGGGTAAGTCCCTTGGGTATGAATGCCCCAAAGCTCTGTCCGCCGCTTCCGCTGCAGTTGATGGTAAAGGTATCTTCCGGCAGGCCCTCCGGATACTTTCTGGTGATCTCCGAACCAAAAATGGTTCCCAGGGTACGGTTTACATTGGACACATCCACCTGTACACTCTTTTTTTGGCCGCTGTTTAAGGCGCTCTTTAACTTTTTAAGGAAAACCTGCTCATCGATGGTTTCCTCCAGCTTGAAATCAAATACCTGTTTTTCACTGTAGCCCGCAACTTTCCGGCCCGCATAAGGGTTATCCAGTATCTTGCTTAAATCCACTTTTCTGCCCCGGGCGCAGGGTATGCCGTCCCTGGACTTTAAAAATTCAGTGCGGCCCACCAGGTCATCCACTGTGCGCACTCCCAGCTTTGCCATATATTCACGCAGCTCCTGGGCAATAAACTTCATAAAGTTCACCACATACTCCGGCTTGCCGATAAAACGCTTGCGTAGCTCCGGATTCTGTGTTGCGATCCCCATGGGGCATGTGTCCAGATTGCATACACGCATCATCACGCAGCCCATGGTCACAAGGGGCGCGGTTGCAAAACCAAACTCCTCCGCCCCCAGCATACATGCGATGGCCACGTCACGGCCGGTCATCAGTTTGCCGTCCGTTTCCAGGATCACCTTATCCCGAAGCCCGTTCATGATCAGGGACTGATGGGCTTCGGCCACGCCCAGTTCCCACGGAAGACCGGCGTTGTAGATGGAATTTCTGGGCGCCGCCCCTGTTCCGCCGTCATAGGAAGAGATCAGGATCACCTGGGCACCGGCCTTTGCCACACCGGCTGCAACCGTACCCACACCGGCCTCAGATACCAGCTTAACCGAGATCCTGGCTTTGGTGTTGGAATTCTTAAGGTCGTAGATCAGCTGGGCCAGGTCTTCAATGGAGTATATGTCATGATGGGGAGGCGGGGAGATCAGGCTCACCCCAGTGGTTGAATGCCTTGTCTTAGCCACCCATGGATAAACTTTCTTTCCAGGCAGCTGACCGCCCTCCCCAGGCTTTGCTCCCTGGGCCATCTTGATCTGGATCTCCTGGGCGCTCACCAGGTAACGGCTGGTAACGCCAAAGCGTCCCGAGGCCACCTGTTTGATGGCTGAACATCGATTCCTGTTGGCCGGTCCCGGCGTCAGGCGGTCCAGACTCTCGCCGCCCTCTCCCGTATTGGACTTGCCGTGTATCCGGTTCATGGCAATGGCCAGGCATTCATGGGCCTCCTGGGAAATGGAGCCGTAGGACATGGCTCCTGTCTTAAACCGCCTGACAATGGAATCCACGCTCTCCACCTCATCCAGCGGGATACCCCCGTCCTCAGGGAGGTCAAACTCCATCAGGGAACGAAGGTGATATGCCTTGTCATCCCTGTCTATCTCTGATGTATACTGTTTAAATGTTTCGTAATTCCCCGTCCTGGCAGCTTCCTGAAGCAGATGGATGGTCAGGGGATTATATAGATGGGCTTCCTGCCCGGACCGAGACTTGTGGCTTCCCACACTGTCCAGAGTCAGGTCCACATCCAGGCCCAGGGGATCGAAGGCCGCTGAGTGAAGGGTATCCACATCATTGGCAATGTCCTCCAGGGTGATGCCGCCCACACGGCTTACGGTGTCGGTAAAATATTTGTCCACCACTTCCTTGGAAATGCCAATGGCCTCAAAGATCTGGGCGCCCTGGTAAGACTGGATGGTGGAAATTCCCATTTTGGAGGCGATCTTCACAATGCCGTGAAGCACCGCCATATCATAGTCCATTACAGCCGCATAATAATCCTTATCCAGCATTCCTGATCCGATGAGGGAACGGATGGACTCGTGGGCCAGATAGGGATTGATGGCACATGCGCCGTATCCCAAAAGGGTGGCAAAGTGATGGACTTCCCTAGGTTCCCCGCTCTCCAAAATAAGAGCCACGCCCGTGCGTTTTTTAGTCCTCACCAGGTACTGCTGAAGGGCTGAAACCGCCAGCAGCGAAGGAATGGGCACATGGTTCTCATCAATATCCCTGTCAGACAAAATAATGATATTGGCTCCGTCCTTATGGGCCCGGTCCACTTCCAGAAACAGCCGGTCAATGGCCTTTTCAAGGGACGTATTCTTATAATATGTAATAGGGATCTGCTCCACCTTAAAACCGGGCTTCTTCATATTCTTTATCTTCAGAAGATCCGTCTCCGTAAGGATGGGGTTTTCCACCTTTAAAATCTTACAATTTTCCGGAGTCTCCTCCAGAATATTCCCCTCCTCTCCCACATACACCGTGGTGGAGGTTACGATCTCCTCCCGGATGGCGTCAATAGGCGGGTTGGTCACCTGGGCGAACAGCTGCTTAAAATAGTTGAACAGAGGCTGGTGTTTTTCAGAGAGCACGGCCAGGGGACTGTCCACTCCCATGGCGGACACTGCCTCGGCCCCGTTTAAAGCCATGGGCAGGATCATGGTCTTATACTGCTCATAGGTGTATCCATACGTCTTCTGCAGCTTCAGGAGCTGCTCCCGCTCCATGGGCGGCACCCCCTTATTGGGCACGGAAAGCTCCTTGATATCAATGAGATTGGAGTCCAGCCATTCACCGTAGGGTTTTCTGGACGCATAGTCATGTTTCAGGCGGTCGTCATCTATGATCTCTCCCTTTTTTGTGTCCACCAGAAGCATTTTCCCGGGACGCAGGCGGTCTTTTCTCACCACCTTTGTCTGGTCAATGTCAATGGCGCCCACCTCTGAGGCCAGGATCATGTATCCATCCTCTGTAATATAATACCGGGAAGGGCGCAGTCCGTTTCTGTCCAGCACCGCTCCCACCACATCACCGTCCGTGAAAAGAATGGAGGCAGGGCCGTCCCATGGCTCCATCATGGTGGCGTAATAACGGTAAAAATCCTTGATCTCTCCGTCCATGTATTTGTCATACTCCCAGGGAGCCGGGATCGTGACCATCACGGCCAGGGCCAGGTCCATTCCGCTCATTACCATAAACTCCAGGGCGTTGTCCAGCATGGCTGAGTCAGAGCCTTCCTGGCTGATGATGGGAAGGACCTTGTGCATATCGTACTTAAAGTACTCGGATTCCATGTTTTCTTCCCGGGCAACCATCTTATCCACATTGCCGCGTATGGTATTGATCTCGCCGTTATGTACGATAAAGCGGTAAGGATGGGCGCGCATCCAGCTGGGGTTTGTATTGGTGCTGAACCTGGAATGGACAATGGCAATGGCCGACCTGTAATCCTTATCCTGAAGATCCTGGAAAAACCGCCTCAACTCCCCTACCAGGAACATCCCCTTATACACAATGGTACGGCTGCTCAGGGAGACCACATACGTGTCCTCATTACTCTGTTCAAATACCCGGCGCACCACGTACAGTTTCCGGTCAAAGTCCAGTCCTGCCTTTACCTGTTCCGGCTTTGCCACAAAGCCCTGGGCAATGTAAGGCATCACTTCCAGTGCCCTCTCCCCCAGGATTTCCGGGGTAGTGGGAACTACCCTCCATCCCAGAAAGGTAAGCCCTTCCTTTTTCACAATGATCTCAAACATCTTCATTGCCTGGTTGCGGGCCAGCTCATCCTGGGGAAAGAAGAACATACCCACGCCGTATTCCCTCTCGCCTCCAACGTGGATGCCCAGAGGTTCTGTTACTTTCTGAAAAAAGCTGTGGGAAATCTGCAGCATGATACCCACGCCGTCACCGGTTTTGCCTTCAGCGTCCTTACCGGCTCTGTGTTCCAGATTTTCCACAATGTGGAGTGCCTGGTCGACTGTCTCATGTGTTTTTAAGCCCTTAATGTTGGCAACCGCACCTATGCCGCAGTTGTCATGCTCAAAACGGGGATCGTACAGTCCTGGCTGTTTCTGTTTGGAGTCCATAGATTTCTTCCTTTCTTTCGCATTGGAGACGTGCCTTCACACGGCATCTTCTTGGGGGAGTCTCCATTTGCTTTTTTATAGAGGTGATGATACTACAAATTTTTCTATTTGTAAACAGATTTTTATTTTAAATTTTCAGATAATTTGATAATTTATATTTAATAATATTATAATCTGATTATTTATGCAGAAAACAAAATACCGCGCTGTTTTATCAGAATATTTACACCTCACAATTTTGACCGCATTTGCTCATATTTTAGCTTTCAAAGCACAGTCAGAAGGAAAACAAACCAACAAAAAAAGACATCCCGGACGCGCCAGCCCCATCCGGGATATCCTTTCCTTTTCTTCATCCTCCTGGAAAATCAATATGGATGAAACACATACCTTTGTATCTCCTCCTCACACAGTGAAATGCCCAGGCCAGGCCCCTTGGGAATCTTCACCCTTCCCTCTTTCACCGGATAGGTTCCCGTCACACAGGTATCCTTCATAGGGTTGTCCCCATGATCATATTCCATTATATGGGCACCGGAAGCATTCATTACCTGCATGGTTGCCGCATACCCTACCCCGTTTGCCAGGAAATGGGGCGCTACCTCCACCCCATATTGGTGTGCAAGCCGGGCAGCTTTCATGAATTCCGTGATCCCGCCGCATTTTGTCACATCCGGCTGGCAAACCTGCAAAAGCCCTTTAGCCAGATGACGCTCAAAGTCTGCGCCATAAAGATTTTCACCTCCGGCAATCCGCATTCCGGTCTTCCTGACCAGGACTTCCAGGTCCTCCACATGATCCGCCATAAGAGGTTCCTCAACCCAGTATAGATGAAAGGGCTCCAAAAGCGGAGCCATTTCCAAGGCAGTCTCAAGATCCCATCCCTGGTTCACATCCGCCATCACCAGGCAGTCTGGGCCGACCAGCCGACGCAGCTCAGACAGATTCCGGATATCCTGCTTTGGATCCATTCCGATCTTCAGCTTAAAGGCAGTAACCCCCTGTTCCCAAAAGCGCGCTGCCTGTTCTGCCACCCCGTCCGGTCCCAGAGCCGAACAGTAAACCGGAACACTTTCAGCTGAAGATTCCAGCAACTCACAAATTGACTTGTCTTCCGCCTTTCCCTGGATATCCCAAAGTGCAATATCCAGTCCGCTTAACACCTGATAGGCGATCCCGGGAGCCCCCCACTGAAGACCGATCCGTTTGAACTTCCTGCCAATCGTTGCCCAGATCCCCTCCCTGTCCAATGGGTCAGCGCCAATGAGCATGGGCTTTAATCCCTGGTGGACGGACGCCTCCTTCTCATAGTGGCTCCACTGGGGGAAATTGCAGAAGATTTCCCCCAGCCCAGTAATCCCGGCATCCGTGTGCACCAAGAGGAACATTCCGTTTCTGTGGTTCCATACCCCAAGGGCGCTCTGTACACGCTGATGCCCCTCATAGGTGACACGCATGCAAATAGTCTGTATATCCGTAATTTTCAACTCGTCCACTCCAATACTCTTGATTTGTTTGATAAGGTATCAGTTTTCCAATATGGGTGCGATGATCTTTTCAAATGTTTCAAAGGTCTCCCCTGTCTGCTTTGCATCCAAAACAGTAGACGTGGCTCCGGTCTTTTCAACATTTTCCAAGAACTCCGGGCTGTTTGCCGCTTTCATCAGCGCATCCTGAAGAATTTTCACATCCTCCTCCTTCATATCGGGAGGGCCGAATACGCCGCGGATCTGTTCCACATTGGCCGCCTCAATTCCCAATTCCGCAAAGGTGGGAACATCCGGCCACACGGAAGCCCGCTTACTGCCTGTAACACCCAGGGCGATCAGGTTTCCCGCATCGATATGTGCCTGGCTCTCGGCAAAGGAGCCGATTGCAAGATTTGTGTGTCCCCCTGCGCACTGTGTACAGCAATCCGCGCCTCCTCCTGTACCGGCAATGATATTAAACTCGATTCCCAGAGCATTGGCAACCGCATTGGCGATAATGTTGGTCACACCCCCGGATGAGCTGGTGGCGATGGTTACCTCTCCCGGATGTTCCTTCGCATAGGAAACCATTTCCCCAAAGGAAGAAAAGGGCGCGCTGGCGGACATAAGGATCGCCGATGCCTCTGTCTGATAAGTCATAATAGGTGTCATATCCCTGAATGAATGGTCAATGGTCCCCATTAAATCGTGGGTCAGCAATGTGAGGGTGCCCTGGACAATGGTATATCCGTCCGGTTCATACCCCATGATCTCCTTATAACTGACCGCCCCGGATGTTCCCGGTTTATTCAGTATATTGACGGAAACCCCCAGGTCTTTTTCTGCCAGGGACGCCAGCAGGCGACCGGAGACATCCGCGCCTGTGCCGGGATCAAAACCGATCATAAACGTAATGGGTTTGCTGGGATAAATATCTTGTTTCTTGCAGCCCGCACCACAGGCGGCAATCAAAGTAAACACCAGGAACAACATAAAGAACTTGCTTATTTTTTTCATAGCAGCTTCTCCTTTTGAATGATTGACATTATTTATTTTGCAGCGCCCTTTGTCTCCACGCCGTCACACCGTAACGGATCACAGGCCAAAATAGCATGATGGCTGTGAGAAGTAAAATTGCAACTGCAATTGGTTTTGTAAAAATAAACAGAAAGCTCCCCTTGCCTAATTGTACTGCAGAGCGGTAATTCCGCTCGATCAGTCCGCCAAGCACGGTTCCCAGCACGGTTGCGATCACAGGAAAACCGCGCTTGTCAAAAATATATCCTAAAATCCCCATAAAGATCATGGTGCCCACATCAAATATACTGCGTTTAACGGAGTAGGAGCCAATAACGCAGAGCACGGCAATAATCGGGATCAGGACATTCTGGGGCACCCGGATAACCTTCATAAACAAACGGGCGGCCAGAAGCCCCAGCACCAGCATCAGTACGGCGGCAATCATATAATTGGTGTATATGGAATTCACCAGGTCTGCATGATTGACAAACAGTATGGGGCCAGGGGTGATGTTATTCATCATAAATGCCCCCAGCATCACGGCAGTGGCACCATCTCCCGGAACCCCCAGGGTCAGCAGGGGAACCAGTGCGCCTCCATTGGTACCATTGTTTGCTGATTCCGATGCCGCCACGCCCCGGATGTCGCCTGTCCCAAAGGTCTTTTCCTTGTCTACAAGCCGCTTTTCCGTATCATAAGCCAGGAAACTGGCAATCGGTCCCCCGGCACCGGGCAGGATACCTACAAAGGTTCCAATGATACCGCCTCGGATCGTTGTGGGAAGGATCCTCAGCATCTGCGTTCGGGAAGGCAGGATCTTATTCACCTGCTTTACAACCTCATAGGACAAGTGTGCGGATTCCGCCTGTTTCAGCACCTCGCGAAATCCAAAAAGGCCAACCAGCATGGGAACCAAGGTCAAACCGCCTGTCATGGAGACATTCCCAAACGCGTATCGGGCCACTCCTGTCACCGGGTCGCTGCCCGCCAGATTAAAACACACACCGATCAGCCCGGCGGCCAGGCCTTTATAAATGTTTTTTCCCACAATACCGGCTATTAAGCTGAGCGAAAACACACCCACTGCAAAATATTCCGCCGGCCCGAACTCCAGGGCAACAGAGCCCAGCTTGGGTGCTACAAAAATCAGAACCAGTCCTGAAAGTACGCCTCCTATAAAGGAGGAAATGGTTGCGATCCCCAATGCTGTCCCGGCTTCGCCTTTCTGCGCCATGGGATATCCATCCATTCCAGTCATCATGGAAGCCGGGGTTCCCGGAATGTTGATCAGGATGGATGAGATGGAACCGCCATATGTGGCACCCACAAAAACGCCAAGAATTGCCGCCATGCCCAGGTCTGCCGGCAACACATATGTAATGGGCAGAATCAGCGCAATAGACATGGTGGCTGTCAATCCGGGAATAGCGCCGCAAATAATCCCCAATATGGTGCCGCCCGTAATGATCAGGATATTCTGCAGCTGAAACGCTTCCTGCAGACATCTAAAAATCGTTTCCATATCATCCCTCCCTATAGAATCATGTGCAGCAGGCCGCTGGGCAAAGTCACCTTAAAGCCATAAGTAAAGACCGTATAGACCGCAGCCGTCACCCCCACAGCAATTGTGACTGCCCTTTTTGGAGATGTCCCCAGTGCATACAGCGCAGTCCATAGAAACAGCGGCGTAATGATCAGAAAACCGATCGGCTTCCAGAATAGCTGATAAGCAACCACCATAAATACCATAAACAATGGCGGCGGAATGACGGATGGTTTTCCAAACAGACAGTATCTCTTATCCCTGAAGGATCCTGGTTGTTCTGCCGCAGATCCTGATACCTCCTTTTTTCCTTTGATCACACCGGATAGGATCAAAAAGGTTCCAAGCAAGAAAATACAGCCGGCCAAAAAATAGGGAAATGCCCGGGGAGAAACACCGTCATTCCAATTTTTCAAACTGATGTTCCTTCCATTCATCACTAAAAAAAGTGAAAATACCAGCAGCCCAATCCCATCTGGTATAGATGATTTGCTCCATTTCATTAAACCCCCTCCTTACGATCATTTTATTAATTGACAAGTGTCCTTCTGTTAAATGTTAACATTTTATATTTAAAATTTCTCGTCTCATAATACAACCGTGTCCTTGGTTCCCACTTCACCTTCCCATACCATTCCTCCCCCTCCATATGTTAAATGTTAACATTTATAGTAATACAAATCCTCCTCTCCCTACACTTTATGATAAACTGCCTTTTAACTGCTCCGTGTCACCTCCTGCATCTTATGGAAATTCATGCGGCCGCTCTTATAATGGGTCTGCAGCCCCTGTTCCATCCGGGCGATATCACCGGATTCAATTCCTTCCAAAATCCCCATGTGATCCCGAAAATAATTATTCTTTACGCTGCCCGCGTACTTGATGTTTGTCTCCATGATACTGCGGCGGAATCCGGAAATGGATTTCCATGCCCGGAGCAGCACAACGCTCCCTGCCTTTTCCATCAGATTGTCATGGAATGAATAATCATACTGGTTGCTCATGATTTCAATACCGGATTCAATGCTTATGGCCAACTGCTCCAAGTCATATTTGGCAGCTGCCATCCAAGAGGTAAAGGCAGCATCATAGGGAGCATGTTTCATAATGATCTTGCATGCCTCCGATTCCAGAAAGGTACGTAATCTCAAATAATCCTCAAAATCGCTCTCATCAAATTTCATCACCTTGGTGCGTCCGTTGCCTGGTCTGTAAACCAAGCCGTCCGCTTCCAACTGGCTGATCGCTTCACGGATCGGCCCCCGGCTGATATTCAGTTCCCTTGCCAGCTCAGGTTCATTCAAATGATATTCCGGCGGATAAACACCTTCTATAATGGCCTTACGCAAATAGTTTGCCACATCATCGCTTAACTTTGTTTTAATGAATTTGCTTTGCACCTGCTGATATCCTCTTTTACATATTGTCAGTTTCAACAATTTTCTTAGATTTTACTTCTTTCTTTAGTATAGATTTACAAATGTAAAATGTCAACACTTTATGATAAAAATTATTTCTTCTCCCTAAAAACAAAAAACAGGCAGCATCTCCCAAAAGATACCGCCTGCGGTCATTCTTATCCATTGTATATATAAATTACATCTCGCCCAATCCACTCTCAATTGCCGTGGTCAGGGTCTCCATTGCTGCCGCCTCATCCTCACCGTCACAGATCAGGGTAATCTCAGTTCCGCACTTGATGCCGGCTGCCATTACGTTCAGTACGCTCTTTGCAATGATCTTCTTCTCCCCGCATTCAATTGTAATGTCGCTCTTGAACTTCATGGCTGTCTGAGACAGGACACCTGCTGGTCTCAAATGTAAACCGGATGGGTTAACAACCTTTAATGTTTTACTAAGCATAATACACTCTCCTTATCCACTATTTTATACTCTCGGACACACGATTAACGCCATGTCCCCTATGAAAGATTCTATTACATCTGCCTGCCTATGTCAAGTTAATCGGAAAAATCCTGAGCAACTTTTTCACAATCTTTCCCGGGGCTTACGGCCTGCATCACCGCAGGTTATGGCCTGTATTCCTGTGGGGCCGCGGGCCGTATTCCCGTGGGCTGCGGCCTGCATCACCTTCCGTTCCCGGCGCTTTTGCGGGCCCTTGCTTCTGCCTGTGAAAAGACGCAGCCGCAATAGTCCTGTCTGTAAAGGCCGTACTCTGCGGACAGCTGGACCGACCGCTTATATCCGTTCTTTTTCTTAAAATCCGACAGCAAGTAGGGTACCCCCCATTGATCCCCCAGCCTGGCGCCTATCTCATTCAGCTTATCCGCGTTCTTTAAGGGACTGATGGAAAGTGTGGTTGTAAAATAGTCATATCCTCCCCGGGCAGCCACCCCGGCAGCATGGGCCAGGCGCAGTTCATAGCACCTAACGCACCGTTCCCCGCCCTCCGGGTCCGCCTCATGGCCCTTTGCAGCTGCATAAAAGTCCTCAGGCACATACTCCCCTGCCAGGAATTTCACAGGCCTCTGAAGCCCCATCTCCCGGATCAGGCGCTCCTGCTCCTTTACGCGTGTTTCGTACTCTTCTTTGGGCGCTATGTTGGGATTATAATAATAGACCGTGATATCAAAATACCGGGACAGGTATTCCAGGACATAACTGCTGCAGGGCGCACAGCAGCTGTGCAGCAAAAGGCTGGGGATCCTGCCTTCCCGTCCCTCCCGCTCCATGATCTGTTCCATCTCCCTCTGGTAATTCCTCTTTTGACCTGGCTGTGTCATCTGCGTCTCCTTCCCGCGGCCGCCTATTCCTGCTCCTATGATCCTTCTATCCTTGCACCAATTGTTCCAATCCAAAAAGCAGATTTTCGGAAAGCAAAAAGAGACCGTCTGCAACAACGGCCTCCTTAAATGCCATATTTCCCAGCGCATGTCCAAATATGCTAGGTCCGGACACACCCTAATCCTTACAGGAAATCCCTGATTCGTTTGCTTCTCACCGGATTGCGCAGTTTTCTGAGAGCCTTTGCCTCAATCTGACGGATACGCTCCCTGGTAACGTTGAATTCCTTTCCAACTTCCTCCAGGGTACGGGGATGTCCGTCCTCCAGACCAAATCTGAGGACAATGACCTGGCGCTCCCTCTCCTTCAGATCACCCAGCAATGCATCGATATGTTCACGCAGCATAACGGATTCCACATTGCCTTCCGGTGTCACCACATTATTATCTGCCACGAAATCGCCTAAGTTGGAGTCATCCTCCTCGCCGATGGGTGTCTCCAATGAAGCCGGTTCCCTTGCGATCTGCATAATCTCCATGACCTTGTCCTCCGTCATGTCCAAAGCCTCTGCCAGCTCTGTCACAGACGGCTCATATCCCAGCTCCAATGTAAGCTTCCTCTGCATCTTAGACATCTTGTTAATGGTCTCAACCATATGCACCGGTACGCGGATGGTCCTCGCCTGATCTGCCAGAGCCCTTGTAACCGACTGGCGGATCCACCATGTTGCATATGTACTTAGTTTATAACCCTTTGTATAGTCAAACTTCTCCACGCCTTTGATCAGTCCCAGATTGCCTTCCTGTACCAGATCCAGGAAACTCATCCCTCTTCCGGTATAGCGCTTGGCAATGCTGACCACAAGACGGAGATTGGCCTCGATCAGCCTTTCTTTGGCATAGTCATCGCCATCAGCTTTGCGCTGGGCCAGATTCAACTCTTCGTCTGCCGTAAGAAGGGGCACGGTGCCAATTTCTTTGAGATACATGCGGACAGGGTCCTCTGTGCCGATCCCCTCCAACAGGTCCACTGCATCCAGGTCGATTTCTTCCTCTTCTGCATCTTTAATGAAGCTGTCATCGTCTAAATCCAGGTCTAAATCAATGTCATCAAGCAGAACAGTGTCCTCGGTAAGCATCGCTTCGTCCAGTACGGGAACAACGTCAATATTACGGTTCTCCAGGTAACTGTAAATTTGGTCCATCTGTTCCGGTGACAGGTTATCCCCGGTAAAAAAATCATTAATCTCCCCTGCATCCAGCGTGTTATGCTTGGATTTTGCATGTTCGACCAGCTTTTCCAGCTTCTTTAAAAAATCGTCCTTTTCCACTGATAAACGTCCTTTCGCTTAAAGGTAAATGTGGAAACTCCCACAACTTATCATTATATACCATTGAATACTGTATTTCAACATATTTCGACAAAATATTTTATTTTTTTAGAAGAATCTGTATTCGTTCCTTTAAATTTCCAATATTTACCTCTGTTCTGGTTCCGCCGTACTCACCGTCCAGGACCCAGTCCACTCCCCATTCCGATGTCATTCGGATGGATGAGGTCTTAAATTTATACACATATTCGTTGGGTTCTTCCTTGAGAAACATATAGGATACAATGTTGCTCAAATCCACAGGCGTTCTGGGCATACGGATCAACAGCACCTCGAACAGCCCGTCATTTAAGGCCACGGACTGGTTCACCAGTCCCTTGAAACCGCCCACGCTTCTGGTATTGGTCACCATGCCAAAGGCAAAATCCTCTTCCAGCACCTGATCCTCCCATTCCACCTTCATGCGGTATGGCTTCAGGCCTGCCAAACTCTTTACGCCCTCGATCATATAGGCCTGATGGCCCAGCAGGTTTTTCCTGTCCTGGGATGTGAGATAAGACACTTCCGTAAATGCCCCAAAGGCGGCAATATACATAAAATACCTGTCATGGCAAAAGGTGCCGATGTCAACGGCAAAGGGCTTGCCCTCCATAATATCCGAGGCCGCCTGGGGCATCCTCTTAGGTATCTCCAGGCTGGAGGCAAAGTCATTGGTGGATCCGGCCGGAATGTATCCCAAAAGAGGCAGCTTCTTAAGCTTCATCATGCCGGACACGGTCTCATTCAGGGTACCGTCCCCGCCGCTGCACACCACCAGGTCCACACGGTTACCGTATCGGTGCACCACTTCCACGGCATCGCTCTGCTTCTGGGTCACATGGACACGGATCTCATAACCCGCCCTGGTGAAAATGTCCAGTATTTCCATGAGATGACCCTTGATCTGCTCCTTGCCTGAACGGGGATTAAATACAAACAGCATTTTCTTCATCCTGCATTCCTCCCTTTCAGTGTAACCAATTTTAACAAACTTATCCAATCAAAGAAGTATATGCCTGAAATGCATTGGGCAGAGCATATTTTTCCTCCACTTCCTTCCTGGAAACCATGAACCAATCCCCGGCCCGGTCCTGTTTCTGGACAGATGCCGGCTCCTGGGCCAATGCCGGCTCCCGGGCCAATGCCGGCTCACGGGCCAATGCCGGCTCACGGGCCAATGCCGGATCACGGACAGCTTCCGGCCCCTCGGCAAAATCCCAGCCTGCGCCGTCCTCCTTCTGCCTCAGGACCACCCGGTATCCGCTCATATGCCATTCCACATGGGAAAATACATGCTTGGCCGATGGCAGAGGGATCAGCTGCTCCACTGCCTCAGGCTCCAGACCCAGAACCTCCGGGACCTCCTCCGATCCCGGATACCCCAGCACATTGGGGAGTTCATAGAGAGCTGCCAGAAGGCCTTTTGGCGGTCTCTTATGGATGGCTACCTTGTCTTGATATTCTATGATGAAAACGGTCCTCTTCTCGATTTTCCTCGCCTTTGCAGGCGATTTATAGGGAATTTCCTTCCACCAGCCATTCTTTTTTGTGAGGCAGACAGAAGCCAGGGGACACTCGCTGCATTTGGGCTCTCCTCCCGGTATACACACCAGGGCGCCGATCTCTATGAGCCCCTGGTTGTAGTGACTGGCTTCATCTGCGGGCATCACGGCTTTAAGTTCCTGTTCCATCCCGGTCTTCACAGAGGCCTTCTTTATATCCTCCCGGTCCCCCAGGATCCGTGAGATAACCCTGAGCACATTGCCGTCCACGGCAGGAAGCGGCTGGTTAAAGGCAATGGAAGCAATGGCTCCTGCCGTATAGCTCCCGATCCCGGGCAGCCGGATCAGATCCTCAAAGGATGCAGGAAGGCAGCCGCCGTATTCCTCCATTACCATCTTGGCCGCTGCCTTTAAATTCCTGGCCCGGTTATAATATCCCAGGCCTTCCCACATCTTCATAAGATGATCATCCTCTGTCTCTGCAAGATCCCTCACAGAAGGAAACGCTTCCATAAACCGTTCAAAATACGGCTTCACCGCCTCAACCCTGGTTTGCTGCAGCATGATCTCCGATATCCAGACCCGGTAAGGCTGGGGATCATCCCTCCAGGGCAGGGAACGGGCCCTGGAGCCGTACCAGGCCAGCAGGGGCCGTTCCATGGCACGAAGCCGCTCCTGCCGGTCAAGCGGCGTATCTTCCGGTTCCAGCACCTGGAGACGGTCATAAAAATGTCCTGAATCATACATATCCATAAATACCTCTCACCGACACTTCCCCGGATATGACGGAAGCCACCGTGCCGTCCTTTTTCTTTACCAGCAGGCTTCCTTCATTGTCAATTCCCAGAGCGGTCCCCTCATACTGGCCTTTGGGGTCAAGCACCATCACTTCCCTGTTGGTATTGGCCAGCTCCCTGTTATACTCTTCCTTTAATATCGACATGTCACAGGTTTCCAGGAAAATGTCATAATATTCCTCAAATGCTTCCGCCACGGCGCTGATGACGGGGCTCCGCCTGATGTTCTCCCCCTTTTCCAGCTTAAGGGAGGTTGCTGTTTCGGCCAGTTCACCGGGGAACTCATCAATGTTTACATTGATCCCGATCCCTGTGATCACATACCGGATGCACTCATCCTCCGTGCTCATCTCCGTCAGGATCCCGCAGATCTTCTTTCCCTCCAGCACCGCGTCATTGGGCCATTTGATCATGGCATTCAGACCCGTGGAGGATCTGACCCCTTTTACCACCGCCATCCCGGCAATCAGTGTAAGCATGGATGCATGCAGGGGGGAGATGGCCGGCCGGAGGACCACGCTCATCCATATGCCCACGCCCTTGGGAGAGGTCCACAGCCTGCCCCTTCGGCCTTTGCCCGCCCACTGGCTGTCCGCCACCACCAGGGTGCCGTGGATTGCTCCCTCCTCAGCCAGTTTTCTGGCCCTGGTGTTGGTGGAATCCGTTTCATCAAAATATTCCAGCCTGCCCCCAATCCATTTGCTGTGAAGCATGGACTGCAGTTCAGCCTGGGTGATCACGTCCGCGTTCTCCACCAGGTGATACCCCCGGTTGCGGACAGCTTCAATTTTGTAACCTTCTTCTTTTAGTTCATTCATGGCCTTCCACACAGCTGTGCGGGAGACCCCCATCTTATCACACAGCTGCTGGCCGGAAAGATATCCATCCGCGGCCCTCAGCATGCTTAAAATCTCTGACTTCATGTTCACCTCTATGTCCAAATGCTGATGGCGCTTAAGACACCGAGAACACCGAGGCCCACGGCCAGTACCAGCTGCAGGATTCCCAGGCGGAACTTTTTCTTATCCCTGCCCCAGGTCTTGCATTCAAATATACCGCTTACCGCATTTAATAAAGCTGCCAGCAAAAACACCAGAGGAAAAAGCATGTGATTTCCCTCCGGGTTAATGAATGACAGCACGGCCAGAATTACAATTGCAATTCCCAGTATCAGGTGGGCCATGTCCAGGAATACCCCGGCATGGCGCTCACCCCTTCCTCTTTGCCCATGCATATGTGCTATTCTCCTAACGTTGCCAACATTACCGCCTTGATGGTATGCATCCTGTTCTCAGCCTCGTCAAAGACAACGGACTGGCTGGATTCAAATACCTCATCTGTCACTTCCAGTTCCGATACGTTAAAGCGTGTGCCCATCTCATGGCCGATCTTGGTCTTCAGGTCATGGAAGGATGGCAGGCAGTGAAGGAAGATGGACCGGGGGCCTGCGTGATCCATCACGGCCTTTGTCACCTTGTAAGGTGTCAGGTCCTTAATACGCTCTTCCCATACCTCGTCCGGCTCTCCCATGGAAACCCACACGTCCGTATCAATTACATCTGCTCCCCTGGTCGCAGTATCTACATCCTCTGTCAGGGTGATGGAACCGCCGCTTTCCTTTGCAAATGCCTCACATTCCGCCACAAGAGCCTTGTCAGGGAAATACTTGGCCGGTGCGCATGCCACAAAATGCATGCCCATCTTTGCACAGGCGATCATCAGGGAATTACCCATATTATAACGCGCATCGCCCATATACACAAGCTTTACACCCTTTAAATGTCCCAGATGTTCGCGGATTGTGAGAAGATCCGCCAGCATCTGTGTGGGATGGTCCTCATTGGTAAGGCCGTTCCACACAGGCACGCCTGCATATTTGGCCAGTTCCTCCACGATCTCCTGTCCGAATCCGCGGTACTCGATCCCCTCATACATCCTTCCCAGGACCCTTGCCGTGTCAGCGATGCTTTCCTTTTTGCCGATCTGGGAACCTGACGGGTCCAGATAAGTGGTGCCCATTCCCAGATCATGGGCAGCAACCTCGAACGCGCAGCGCGTTCTGGTGCTGGTCTTTTCAAAGATCAGAGCCACATTCTTACCCCGAAGACTGTCTGTCAGGATTCCATTCTTTTTCTTTTCCTTCAGTTCAGCCGACAGATCCAGTAAGTATGTAATCTCCTCTGGTGTATAATCTTTCAATGTCAAAAAATTCCTGCCCTTTAAATTCATACTGTCCTCCGTATCCACCACTGTGTATGGTTGTTTTTTATTAATATTTATGCATCTTTATGCATAATATACTACACCTGGCGTCCGCTGTCAAGAGTGGGAATCAAAGCTCTCAGCGCAGCTGCCCCGGCTTTCTTGTGTATGAGGTTCAGCATTTCATCCACTGTATAAATTTTAAACCGGCCGATCCGGTACTGTTTTGCCAGATCTTCCAAAAGGGACAGGTACAGGTCCTTGTAATCCCAGCCCTCCTTCATCCTCAATTCCTTTGCCAATTGGGGAAATATGGTTTCCGTATACTTCCGGTACCCCGGCATATCCTCCTCATCCCTTGTAAACTCAGGCTTCAGGTAGGAAAGGAGAACGTGGATCTCCGTCATCATCTTATCAAAATAATAGGTTTCCCCCTCCGGGGCATTGATATAATACACACGGCCCGCCAGGCCGTAAAGCATCCTCTTGCTGTCAAAATATCCCAGAAGCATATTCCTCCTGGCCCTTTTTCTGTCAAACTCCAGGATCCCGCCCAGGTCCTGCCTGGGCGCCACATGATAGATGGAGACATCTTCGGGAATTTCCAGCTTTTTCTCCGTATCAATCCCATACCCGTAAATACGCAGCACAATGATATCCTTATATCCCTTGTCGATGAGCACATCCACAGGCACATTGTTGATGCCTCCGCCGTCCATATAATACTTTCCGCCCAGCTTTTCCTGGCGGAAACCGATTAAATATGCACTGGCCATAAGCATGTCGCTGATCGTGCCCTCCGGCGCTTCCTTTACATTGGCTATCAGAGGCTGACGGTCGGACAGGGAGTAGGTCACCACATAGAGCTCCCTGTCCGAACTCCTGATCTTCTCCTCATCCACCACGTCATCGATCAGTCCCTTCAGGGGTGCAATGTCAAAGCCGCCGTCCTTTAAAAGGCGCTTTGCCCCTGATATAAGCTCCCCCACATTAAGGGATGTGAGGCTGGAAAGATTTCGGATACTGAATTTCTTCAACTGGTCCATCAGCTGGTCATCCACATCCATTACCCTGGAATAGCTGATGTTTTCCCATATGTGCTCTGCCTTTTGAAAATCATCCATACAGATAAGGGCGCCGTTGAGAGCGCCCACTGAGGTGCCTGCGGCTCCCCTTATCTTTACCCCGGCCTCCCGGAGGGCGCGCCAGGCGCCCACCTGGTATGCTCCTTTGGCTCCTCCGCCTTCCAGAACAATGCCGTATTCCCTGTCCAGATCCAACTGAAGCTTAATTCTGACCACCTGCCCTTCTATGTCTGCCGGCCATATGCCGATTGAATAAAAATGCAGCAGGCCGTATGAGTATCAATGTGAGAAATGATACCGCCACAAAGCCAGCCAGCTGCGCTTCCATGGAAGCGCCTGTCAATGCAATGATAAAAGCCCCGGCTGCCCCGGCCGCAAACCACAGAGATGTCAGGCAGCGAAACGCCAGTTCCATCCCCAGAAATACCAGAAATGATACAAGCCATCCGATTGATGCCATGCTTTGTCCTCCTTCCTGTGGGCGTATTCTGTTTGGCCGGTTCAGGCACCGGTGTCCCTTGGCAAAAAGCGATCCGAAACAGCCGGTTCAGCCATTCCTGCGCTGTCTTGCCACCTCAAACATGAGCACGGAAGCCGCAACCGCCGCGTTCAGGGATTCCACCTCCCCTGCCATAGGGATCTTGATATAGCAGTCGGCCAAATCTGCTGTCTCCGCTTTCAGACCGCCGGCCTCATTTCCAATTAAAAAGCCCACACTGTCAGTATAATCTTCCTGGTCATAATTATTCATGCCCTTTAAGTGGGCTGCAAATAGTCTAACTCCCTGGCCCTTCATTCTCCCGCACGCTGCCTTAAGGTCATCCACATACACAAATGGCATCCTGTAAATGGATCCCATGGTGGAACGGATCACCTTTGGATTGTAGATATCCGCCGTCTCCCTGTTCATCACAATACCGGTGATTCCGGCTCCCTCCGAGGCCCTGATAATGGTTCCCAGGTTTCCAGGATCCTGAAGGGTTTCCAGGATCATAATAGCCAACCTCTTTCCTGATCCCGCTGATCCCGGTCCCTTAAGAATATCATCCAGGGTATACTTTTTCTGCCTGGCAACTGCCAGAACGCCCTGAGGCGTCTGCGTGTCCGCCATTACCCCCATCACAATATCAGTCACTGTCTCATATGAATATGCCGACAGCCACGTTTTATTTTCCCGGTTCGCTGCAAAACCCTCGGTTACAAACATGCTGTCCACATCTCCCGGCGGGAGTTCCCTGCACATACGCAGTCCTTCCACCACGTACACGCCTTCTTCCCTTCGGGCTTTGGCCCTGGTCCTTAAATTCACCACACGTTTTACCTGCTTATTGGACGTACTGTTAATCATCTGTCAACTTCTCCTTATCAGTGAATCTTCTCCAGTTCCTCCATCCACAGCCGGCTGCAGGCATCGCTGGGCATACGCAGATCTCCTCTGGGGGATACTGCCACCGATCCCACCTTAGGACCGTCCGGCAGGCAGGAGCGCTTAAACTGCTGGCTGAAGAACCTGCGGTAAAATACCTTCATCCACTTTAATATGGTCTCCCTGTCATACTGTCCCTTAAAAGCCTGAAGGGCCATCCGGTAAATCTTGGCCGGTGCATAACCGTACCGAAGGATATAATAAAGATAGAAGTCATGAAGCTCATAAGGCCCCACCAGGTCCTCTGTTTTCTGTGAAATCTGTCCGTCCTCAGGCGGCAGAAGCTCCGGACTTACCGGAGTGTCCAGCACATCCATGAGCACCTCTGACAGTTCCTGCTCATTACAGGTATCCGCATAATAGCGCACCAGATGACGCACCAAAGTTTTAGGCACCGAGGCATTGACCCCGTACATGGACATATGGTCGCCGTTGTAGGTGGCCCATCCCAGGGCCAGCTCCGACATGTCCCCTGTTCCGATCACAAGTCCGCCCACCTGGTTGGCAATATCCATCAGGACCTGGGTCCTCTCCCTGGCCTGGCTGTTCTCATATGTTACATCATGATTGTCCATATCCTGCCCGATATCGGTAAAATGCTGGCTCACGGCCTGCCGTATATTGATCTCCTTCAGTTCAGCCCCCACCTTTGCAGCCATGGTGCATGCATTATGATAAGTTCTGTCCGTGGTTCCAAAACAGGGCATGGTGACACAGTGGATATTGCTCCTGGGGATCTTAAGGGAATCAAATGCCCTGACAGTCACAAGTAATGCCAGAGTAGAGTCCAGTCCCCCTGAAAGCCCCACCACCGCGTGCTGGCATCCTGTATGCTCCAGACGCTTTTTCAGCCCCATAGCCTGGATGGACAGGATCTCCTCGCAGCGGCGGCTGCGCTGTCTCTCATCATGAGGCACAAAGGGAGCCGGGTCAACAAAACGCAGGATATCCTTGCCTGTGCCGGACAGTCCGTATGCCTGGGCAGCCTGAGCGCTGCGGTCATCGCCGTCCTTTAAGGACAGTTCAAAATCCACGATCATATAGCTGCCCTCTTTCCTGGCATCATCCGGTGACGGGAATGTGGTCATGCGCCTGCGCTCACTGCAGAGCCGTTCCACATCCAGGTCCGCACAGATACTCTCATTGATAAAACGCCGGGATTCCACCAGGCAGTTTCCATTCTCCGCAATGATGTTCTGTCCTCCGAACACCAGATCCTGGGTGGATTCCCCCTCCCCGGCATTGGCATATACGTAACCGCATACCAGCCTTGCGGACTGGCTGCAGATCAGCTCATGGCGGTACACATCCTTGCCCGTTGTCTCATCACTGGCTGAGCAGTTGACTATGACCGTTGCCCCTGCCAGGCAATGCCGTATACTGGGCGGACAGGGTACCCATACATCCTCACAGATTTCCGCACCCACAGTAAACCCCTTCATATTGGTGCACCTGAACAGCAGATTCATGCCCATGGGCACCGGCCTGTCCTCCCATGGGACAAAAACAGGGGTTTCATTGCCCGGACAAAAATGGCGGGCCTCGTAAAATTCAGAGTAATTGGGAAGGCTCTTCTTGGGCACTAAGCCCTGAAGCCGTCCCCCCTGTATGACCGCAGCCACGTTATAAAGTTTCCCTTCCCGCTCCCAGGGCATACCAAGAAACACCAGGATATCCTTGTCCTTTGTGGCGCTGATGATGCGTCCCAGTTCTTTCCTTGCTCCTTCTAACAGCGAGGACTGGAAAAACAGGTCGCTGCAGGTGTATGCAGTGAGACACAGTTCAGGGAATACCATAAGCTTCACGCCTCTGCTGTATCCCTGATGGATCAGATCAATTATCTGCTGCGCATTATATTCCGGGTCAGCCACCCTGATCTTCGGTGTGACTGCCGCTACCCTTATGAATCCATCTCTCATATTACGGCCTCCATAACTTATTACGTACCTAGTTCTTCATGTGTGTACTTAGTTCTTTGCGTCATAGCATGGTACTTTGTCTACCTGGACATTATATCATAAAAGTTTTCCGCATGACACCCCCAATCATACACGCGTCCTGTACATGATCCCATACACATTCTGTTTACATTTGCACGAAACTGATGTACAATCGTTGAAAACAAAAAAATTCGCACAGGAGTAATCATAAAATGATCAATGAATTTTCCAGAACAGAAATGCTCATAGGTTCCCAGGGTATCATGTCCCTGAAAGCTGCCACCGTAGTTGTATTCGGCGTGGGGGGCGTGGGTTCCCATGCCATTGAGGCCCTGGCCAGATGCGGTGTGGGCAGGCTGGTACTGGTTGACAATGATACCGTATCCCTGACCAACGTCAACAGGCAGAGTATTGCAATGCACAGCACCATTGGACGGCCGAAAACACAGGTCATGAAAGAAAAGATTGCCGACTTAAGTCCGGATACCCGGGTGATCACCAGTGAGCAGTTCGTGCTTCCCCAGAACCTGGATACTCTTTTTGAAACAATAAAAAGCCAGATGGAACCATCTGACCGTGTGTCCTATATTCTGGATGCAATTGACACAGTGACCGCCAAACTGGCACTGGTCTCCTATGCCCAGGAGAACGGGATCCCCATCATCTCCTCCATGGGCACCGGCAATAAGCTGCATCCTGAGCTGTTCAGCATATCCGACATTTCACAAACCTCCGTATGCCCCCTGTGCCGGGTCATGCGCAAGGAACTGAAAGCCAGGAATATCAGCCATCTCAAGGTTTGCTGGTCTCCCGAGCCTCCCCTCACCCCAGGTCCGGCTGAGGAGGACACAGGAAACCGCCGGGCGACACCGGGCAGCATCTCCTTTGTCCCCCCGGTGGCGGGGCTTCTCATCGCAGGTCAGATCGTCAGGGATATCTGCGGCCTGGACTGAGCCGGCCCATGGCAGGCCCGGCATCTTTATTCCAACGGCGCCCTGTAAAACCGTCCCACAAACTGCTGTGTCTTCAGCACATTGATGATCACATGCTCATCCGCTTCCTGCATCACATGGACCGCGTCATTTACCTCGTAGGCTGATATGACTGTGTTGAGCAGATACATCTTCTTTTTGCTGTAGCCACCCATGGCCTCCACGCAGGACATACCATGCCTGAAACGGCTGATATATGCCTCCACCACCTCCGGCCCTTTGATGGTGGTAACCTGAAGTGTCACCAGCTCATACCTGTGATGGAAGGCGGAGATCATCCTTGTGGAAATGAACTGGAAGATAATGGAGTAGCCGGCATACTTCCATCCGAATATGGAGCCGTAAAAACAGTACATGATGGCATTGCCGAAAAACACATAGCTCCAGATAGACTGTCCGGTGCGGTTGGAAACAAAAAGGGCGATAAAATCAGTGCCTCCGCTGGAGGCATTTCCCCTTAGGGCAATGACAATGGCACTTCCAAAAATGACCCCGCCGAATATCACGTTCAGTACTTCATCTGTAAATATGGGCGTAAAGCTGAATATCTGCAGGAATACACTGCTTAAAAATACCTGCGCCAGGGAAAACACGGTAAAGCGAACGCTGATCCCCTTACAGCACATAAAAGCCACGGGAATATTCATCAAAAGCATGGTTATCTGCATGGGAATAGTAAGCCCCCACAGGCCTCCCAGGCGCTCGATCAGCATGGCGATTCCGGTAAATCCGCCGGAAATAATGCCTGCGGACCGGACAAACACCTGCAAAGCATATGCCTGGACCAGCGCAGAGAGGATAACCGCGGCCAGTGTGATCCCCAGCCTGACGCGTCTGTCCTTTTTCCATTTATTAACGAAGGCGGAAATACGCCTGAGACTTTTCATAATTCCTCCTGCTGCCCTAAACTGCTACATTATATGACATAATTATCTTTCATATTCTTCCGCCACTGGACCAGATCCTCCAGTGTATACCGGTCCACCACTCCCTTGATAGCTTCATCCAGCTCCCTCCACAATCTGAGGGTTACACAGTCCAGCTGCCTTGTGCACGGATTATCCTCACCGCTTAAGCAGTCCACCGGCGCAAGGCTTCCCTCTGTAACCCTGAGTATCATGCCCACCGTGTATTCCGCCGCGGGCTTTGAAAGGTAATATCCGCCCTGGTTTCCCCGGATACTGCGCACATAACCGGCCCTGGACAGGATGGATATGATCTGTTCCAGATACTTACCGGAAATACCCTGGCGGTTTGCAATATCCTTTATCTTTACCGGTTCCCCATCCCCATGGACCGCCAGGTCCACCATGGTGCGCAGGGCATAGCGCCCTTTTGTCGAAACTAACATATATCTTCACGTCCTTTTGGTTTAGTATTTGTAGTTGATGTATAAAATATCCACATATGATTATCATACTATTCCTGTAGGAAATATGTCAATAGAAACTTATGGGCCTCATGTATAGATACTGTGGATTCAGGAAAACTAAAAGGTGTTTGAAACAGATAGATAAACGGCTTAAACGAAGAATATGAGAACAGAATGGAGGATTCACATGAAAGCGGAGATTAAAACAGAACCTGTATTCCTTACTGATAAGAACCATATTGTGGTGCTGGAAGCTCTTTGCGGCGCTCCGGGCGCTGCTCTGCCCGATACCTGCAAGCCCTTTGAGGTGCTGGAACCGGGTATGACCGAGGGTGCAAGCGAAAAACATCTCCCTCTGGTGGAAACAGACGGGCTTCACGTCACAGTTAAGGTGGGCGAGATCTTCCACCCCATGGGCGAAGATCACAGCATTGGGTGGGTATGCCTGACAACAAAAGCCGGATGTACCATGCGTGTCTGCCTGAACTCTGACTGCGAGCCCGTGGCACACTTTACCCTGGAACAGGGAGATTCCCCGGTGGCAGCCTATGCATACTGCAACCTTCACGGTCTTTGGAAGACAAACATCTGATGTAGGCACAAGCTAAAAGATACATGTGTTTAACCTTATGGTACTCTCAGTGGACAAGGTCGCCATTTTTTAAATAAAAAAAGGGAGCTGCCCTTCCCCCACAGAAGGCAGCTCTCAGTCACGATCAAAACCGTCACACTATTAGTTTATTTGGCATCCCCATACCAAACAAAAACCCGTAAGGCACTCCTTTGTGCTTCTTACATGGACACTATAACACCGTTCCCATGATTTGTCAATCTTTTTTGTGCACATTAACATAATCCATTCCCTTCCAAAGGCATTTTTATATAAAATTCTTCCAGCTGTCCCCCTGCCAACGACATATGTATTCATGTATAATCACACCTCTTTGGTACATACTAACATTATGTATTTTTTTCATCTGAAGTCGCGCAGAAAGGAAGAAACAATGGAATTTTCCCAAAATTTAAAAGACAATATTACCTACCTTCATGAAAAGCTGAATGTTCAGACGAATTTTGATGTGGTATACCGTGTGATTCACATCGGCGGACGGGAGGCCTGCCTGTATTTTATAGATGGCTTCACCAAGGATGATTCCCTGTTAAAGATACTGCAGGCATTTTCCACCATCAAGCCCGAGTCCATGCCGGAAGATGCACATGCATTTTCCAAACAATACCTGCCCTATGGAGAGATCGGACTTCTGACCAATGATACAGACATGATCACCCAGCTTTTGTCCGGTGTCTCATGCCTTTTTATTGACGGTTATGACAAATGCCTTACCATCGACTGCCGCACCTACCCTTCCCGAGGGGTGAGTGAGCCTGAAAAGGATAAGGTCCTGAGGGGGTCCAGGGACGGATTTGTGGAGACACTGATCTTTAACACCGCCCTGATCCGGAGGCGGATCCGTGACCCCAAGCTGACCATGGAAATCATGAGTACGGGTGAAAGCTCCCACACCGACATCGCCATCTGTTATATGGAAAACAGGGTGGATAAACAGCTCCTGGCCAAGATTAAGGAACGGATTAAAAACCTGAAGGTAGATGCCCTGACCATGAACCAAGAAAGTTTGGCCGAGTGTCTTTTTCCCTATAAATGGTTTAACCCGTTTCCAAAATTCAAATTTTCGGAACGGCCGGACACGGCTGCTGCCTCTGTGCTGGAAGGCAACGTCATCATCCTGGTGGACAATTCCCCTTCAGCCATGATCCTTCCATCCTCCGTGTTCGACATCATAGAGGAAGCGGACGATTACTATTTTCCGCCCATCACAGGCACCTACCTGCGGCTTTCCAGAATGACCATCTCCATCCTCTCCCTGATGCTGACGCCCACATGGCTTCTGCTGATGCAGAATCCCGGATATATTCCGGATTGGCTGGCCTTTATCCGGGTATCGGATCCACTGAACGTGCCCCTGATATGGCAGCTGCTCATACTGGAATTTGCCATAGACGGACTGCGCCTGGCTGCTGTGAACACCCCCAGCATGCTGACCACCCCTCTCAGTGTGATCGCCGGTATCGTACTGGGTGAGTATGCGGTAAAATCAGGCTGGTTCAACAGTGAAACCATGCTCTACATGGCCTTTGTGACCATTGCCAACTATTCCCAGGCCAGCTTTGAACTGGGTTACGCCATGAAGTTCATGCGTATCATCATACTAATCCTGACCTCAATTATCAATATCTGGGGGTATGCCATCGGCACCATACTGACCATATGCGCCATTGTATTTAACAGGACCATTGCAGGAAAGAGTTATATCTATCCCCTGATCCCATTCAGCCTCAGCGAGCTGAAAAAGCGGTTCCTCAGAGGACGGCTTCCCCACACAGAAAAGTAACTGTCTCCAACATACACGTGTAAAAGCAGCAAAATGCTCCTCCCCGGGCGCCTGGCACAATCCAGGTGCACACTCCGGGAAGGAGCATTTTCAGTGCATGGCACTCTCAGTTTACAGATAGTACAGGGGACAGATCATACAAAATCCTCGCGCATGGGAGTAAAGATATCCAAAAGGATCCCCGCCTCCAGGCAGACGCAGCCATGTTCCACCCCATCCATCTTAAGCATGGTATCACCGGCCTTCACGATCCTCTTCTCACCCTCTATATTAAACTCAAACTCACCGCTTACCACATATGTGATCTGAGTGTGGGGATGATGGTGCAGGCTGCCCACCGCGCCTTTTTCAAATGTATTCTCAACACACATCAGGTCTTTGCTGTAAGCCAAAACCCTTCTCACAACTCCCTCTCCTGCCTTAACGGCCTCTGTATCCCCGTGGAATACCCATCTCTCATCCAACATGATCCTGCACTCCTTTTTTATGATTTCATATTCATATAAGTTATTTTATCTATCGTTTTCCCTATCAAACAATACGGTCAGCACTCTGCAAATCCCACGCTTTTCAGGAACTTTCCAAATGCCTCACGTCCCTTGGTATCGCATTTGTAAACACCTGCATCCTCCAGAACTCTGGCAAACACGTGCCCCACTTCCTCCTGAAGGATGTCCTGCACATTCTCAGATGTGACCGCAATACCTTTTTCCTCATATTTAGGAAGGAACTCCTCCACCCAATCCCCGTGTTTTTCCAGGGTTCCATTGCTGCGGATATCTCTTCCTTCTATTATATACTGTCCCAGCTCAGCCAGCTCTGTCTTCAGCCTGGAAGGAAGTACCGCCAAACCCATGACCTCGATCAGGCCGATGTTTTCCTTCTTAATATGGTGCAGTTCCTGATGGGGATGGTATACACCCAGGGGGAACTCATCCGTAGTGATGTTATTGCGCAGCACCAGATCCAGTTCATACATATCCTGGACCTTTCTGGCAATGGGCGTAATGGTGTTGTGGGGCTCACCGTCTGTCTGGGCAAAGACGAATGCGTCTTCATCCGTGTATGCCCTCCACGCCTGAAGGACCCGGTCCCCCAGCTCAATGAGCCGGTCAGCATCCTTGGCACGCAGCCTCAGCACGGACATGGGCCAGAACACGATCCCCGCCTCCACATCCTCAAACCCTTTTAATGTAAAATGCTTCTCTATGGCAGCCCTTGCCATGGCAAAGGTGTAATGTCCGCCCTGGAAATGGTCGTGGCTTAAAATGGAGCCGCCCACAATGGGAAGATCCGCATTGGAGCCAAGAAAATAGTGGGGAAACTGCTTAATAAAATCAAACAGCTTCCTAAAGGCAGCCCGGTCGATCTTCATGGGGATATGCTGTCCGTTGAATACAATACAATGCTCATTATAATACACATAAGGGGAGTACTGGAATCCCCACTGGCTGTCATTGATGGTGACTGGTATGATCCTGTGGTTATTCCTGGCCGGATGGTTGGTGCGGCCCGCATATCCCACATTCTCCATACACAGCTGGCACTTTGGATAGCCGCTCTGTTTGGCAAGCTTGGCAGCTGCAATGGCCTTGGGATCCTTCTCCGGCTTGGACAGGTTAACGGTGATATCCAGCGTACCGTACCGGGTCTTTGTTGTCCATTTCATATCCTTTACAATGCGGTAACGGCGTATGTAATCCGAATCCTGGCTCAGCTTATAGTACCAGTTGGTGGCCTCCTCCGGGGATACCTTATAATGGTCCCAAAATTCCCGGACCACCTCACTGGGTCTTGGCATCAGGCAGTTCATCAGCTTTGTATCAAATAAGTCCCTGTATACAATGCTGTCATCCTCCAGTGCGCCGGTCTCATGGGCATGATCCATCAGGGCTTTCAGAATATCCTCCAGACTGCCTGCCGCTGCATCCTCCGTGGGTTCCTGGTATTCATCCATCTTCATTACATCCAGGATCTGGTTCCTGGCGTAGACAGCGTCCACCTCACTTATCAGCCCTGTATCCAGGCCATACTGTACCAGTCCCTTAATTGCTTCATAAACCATAACAGCACCCTCCATTTTTTATTCCTATTTATTATATCCCTTGCACAAATCCATGACAATGGCATTTTCTTAGCATTTATATCAAATTTCTCTGATGACACGGCTGATCCGCTGCACAACCATCCCCCCCAGCAGTCCAATCAGGGCGCCTGCCACAGTCCCTGCTGCCAGAAGCACCGGAAGGTATGAGAACACGCCAAAGGTGTGGACCACAAAGGCAGCCATCAAAAACTGCCCGATGTTGTGGGCCACTCCCCCCAGTATGCTGACTCCCACCATGCCAAACAGGCGGAATTTCCTGCACACCGCCATCACGGTCAGGCTGAACGCAGCTCCGGCCAGACTAAAAAGGATGGCGGAGGCAGGCCCGAAGGTAAACCCCGACAAAAAGATCCGCACCACATTCACTGCAATGGCTGCTTTTACTCCCATACAGTACAGGGTTATCATGGTGACCAGGTTGGCCAGTCCCAGCTTTACCCCGGGCGCCCCCAGATAAACCGGTATCAGGGACTCCACATACCCCAGCACAAACGCCAGGGCAATCAAAAGTCCGAACAGCGCTGTCCTTTTTGTGGATACTGCCTGTCCCCTCCTTGTTGTTTCCTTTTCCTTCCTGCTGATCATAAAACACCCCTGCCTGTCCTTTGTTTTCAAATATACTCAGTATAGCATGGATCCCATGTGAATTACAGAGGATTTTCCATCTGCTTCCCATACCACTCCTCAAATCCTTCCTCCGTCCTATCACCGGTGAACTCCTGATAATATCCCTTTAGATGGTCCTTAAATTCCTCCAGACTCTTCTGGCCCTCCAAATGGGGAGATGCCAGTTTCTCCCGTATCCTGCAGGCTGAGACAGCATACAGGATGGCGTTATTCAGATCATGTTCTGTATCCGCATAGGCAATTGCCAGATAGGACCTCTTTTACGCAAAAGCTCCGGCTTTTCCACCGGTCTGTCCTCCTGCCCCGCCCTCTGCTCCCGATCATCCATCCTCAAATCCCCCCTCCGCTGTACATGATTTTATTATACCATACTCTTTGGCTGATCGGTTATTTATTCTGTCCCTGTTAGTGATTCTAATGGTTTAAACTTACAGGTAAATTTTATTGTATAACATCTACAATTGTGATAAAATAAACAATGTGCCGATATCCCAATAAAACGGCAAAAAATAATGAATTTCCAGGAGAGTAATTATGAGCAGAAAAACAATGACGCCATCTGTAAAAAGCGCCATCGGCATTGCTGTCATGGCTGTTATGTCACTTGCTGTCATCGCAGTGTCAAACCCTCTATACCATGCAATGAAAGGCCCAATTACCACAAATCAGCCCGAAGTCCCACTCGCTGACGGAACTTACGTCTACGAAGTCCCGGAACCGGACTCCAAGGGCTATAAAGACCGTACCACCATCACGGTGTCCAATGGTATTATCGTGTCCTGTGTCTGGGATTCCTTTGATGCCGAGGGCAATGGCAAACAAAAACTGAGCATGGACGGCCAGTATGTCATGACCGACAATGGTCCCACCTGGAAAGCCCAGGCTGATTCAGTTGGAAAATATGTGATCGAACACCAGAAAGTAGAGGGCCTTGCCAACCAGGAGGGTTATGCCACTGACGCCATTTCCACAGTCAGCATTAATGTATATCCCTTTATCAACGGAGTGGAGGAATGCCTGAAACAGGCAGCAGAATAATGAAACTATCAGGTAAACGTGATCTTATATTGGCCGCAGCCATCCTGCTGATCGCCGCGGCCCTATTTGGATTTAATTATATTTCCCACAAAAAACCGGCCGTTACCGCGCAGATCACCGTGGACGGCAAGGTAGTGGAAATCCTTGATCTAAGCAGGGACACGGAACTTACCGTCACGGGCGCCAACAAAGGGACAAACCATCTCATTGTCAGGGACGGCGAGATCTGGTGCAGTGAAGCCAGCTGCCCCGATAAGGTCTGTGTGCACCAGGGCAAAAAGCACTTAAGCAGCGACACCATTGTATGCCTGCCCAATAAAATGATCGTAACCATCACAGGGGACGAGTGAGACCAGAAATTCCCGGATCAGCGCCGCGCTCTTACGGCAGCGCATACCAGAAGGAGGTCTTACCGTCCTTTTTTGCACGTTCACGCAGTTCCCTGCGCTGGCCTTCTGTCAGTTGATTGGCCACAGCATATAAGTATTCCATGCGGTCATCCTCATACGCCCTTAGTGCGATCGCTTCTGCCTGCTCTGAAGTCAGCCCCACACATGACAAATAGAAGATTTCCATATTGTTTCCATTATAGGCATCCATGGCATACTCTCCCAAAATGGAATGGGGAAGTTCACCGGCGGCTATGGAGAAGAACTCCGCCTTATTATCCTGCGCAGCCCTCTTTGCAACAGCCGCTATCACATCCCGGGAAATCTGTGCATCATTTCCCAAGGTTGAAGCAAAATACTCCACCCGGTCATCTGCATAAGACTGTTCTATGATGGATTCACATGTCTCCCTGCCGGCGCTTTTTAAAACCGCCATGTAATACGTGATATTGTCAGCCTTGTAAAACTTCTGTGCCAGCTGGTCCGCCGTTTCCCCAAAGGGCCCGTCTACTCCCAGAACCACCACTTCACCGGGCTTCATATCCCCCGTGTCCTTGGTATCCCTCAAAGCTGCCCTGATCGCATTCACCACAGGGGCATGGTCTGCGTAGGAGGCTGCTTTCTGAACAAAGCAGACCGTCTTTCCATCTATCTGGCGGACCGTATCATACTTGGATGCGTCCACATTCCATGCCAGCCCCATAATATAGCCTTCCTTCCACACCAGCATTGAATGGAACCTTGTCTGGCCCGGGCGCCGTATGATATCTTCGCTGTTCCAGCTTATTTTGTCTTCTGAGGGATCTGTTTTTTGGCTTTCTTCCACTGTCCCTGCAAGTTTTAAAAGTCTTTTTTCTTCCATTAAGCCGGAATTTAAGGTAACAGATCTTGCAGCAGCCCATATGCCGGCCGGCCGTATGCGATCCGCAGATCCCCCGCCAGCAGCCATGTTCTGTCCGGCAGGTGCAAACCCGCACAAGATCCCTCCGCCTGCAAGTATGGCTGTCAGTGCCAGGGATGCATACAGATGTCTTTTTCTCCTTTTTGATCGATCCATGATATCCCCCAGCCTTTCCTTCATCCATTTTGCGTTTTCACCCAGGGACAGGGTCATTACAGGCCTGTCTGCCGTCCCGGCATACATCATGCTCCGGCCTAAGGTGTCCAGCAGCACGCTTCCGTAAATGCGCCGCTGCCCATCCCCCAGAACCCGGACCACCGCCTCATCACAGGCCAGTTCACATGCCCGGGCCGTCTCCCGGCGCAGTACATACACCATGGGATTAAACCAGTGGATACACACTGCCAGTTCAACTGCCCATTTATAGAGGGCATCCCTCTGGCGCACATGTCTGAGTTCGTGAAGGAATACATAATATGCCTGATCCTCCGGAAAATCCGCCGGGATCACCACCAACGGGTGCATGATCCCCACTGCCATGGGAGACGGCAGCCCCCGGCCGGCAAGCAGCTTAGGCTTGTGATCCATTCCCAAATCACGGCATGCATGCTCAAATGCTTCCTTGAATCTGTCCGCCGGTTCCGCCTTCGCCCCAAGGTATCTCACGGCCCGTGAATACCCCAGTATTTTCCTGGCCAATGATCCGAGACCCACAATGATCCAAAGTGCAGCGAAAAGCAGCTGATAGCCCATGACCGGTCCTGCTGTGATCGCTGCGCCTCCGGTTCCATTCCATGCCGGGATTACCGCAGTGCCGTTTCCACCGGCTTGTACCGCGTCCCCTCCCGTTTCACCTAAAGGATCCTCCCCGTAATGGTTCCAAATCTCACTGCCGCCAGCCGTCTCCTGCCCTTCACCCCAGGGCGCGCTTATCTCTTTTAAGTTAACGGACGGTTCAAACACCTGCCTCATAAGATTCACAGGTCCGGCCACGGGCAGCATAAAACGCAGAACCGCCAAAAACCACACGTAATACTGCCACCTGCGGCCCAGCTGTTTTCCAAAAATCCTGGTGGCTGCCAGAAGGATAAGCGTCAGCAGGGCTCCCGAAAGGGACAGTGACAGAACTGCTTTTATCCATGGATTCATGTTCCCTCTCCCTCCTTTTCCCAGAATGCCTTCAGCTCATCATAGTCCTCTTTTGTCAGGTAATCCTGCTTTACAAGGGCAGAGATCAGATGCCTGGTATCTCCGCCAAACACCCGCTCCACCAGAATACACGCCTGCTTCTGTTGATATTCCTCCCTTGTAACCCGGGCAGTATATTCGTTGAGCCTGCCCCGCTTACATACGGTGATCATCCCCCGCTCAGCCAGCCGTGAAAGCAGGGTCAACACCGTATTCGGCTTCCATTCCCTTCCCCTGTCCTCCAGTTCCTCGCTCAGTTCACCGAACATGATGGTTCCGCCCTTATCCCATATGACCTGCATAACCTCCAACTGTGTATCCGGCAGTGATGTTCCCTTTTCCATAACCCCAGCTCCTTTCACCTACAATTTGTAGGTACTAATCTCAGTGTACACCTACTTTTTGTAGGTGTCAAGGATAATCTGGCTTTTACAAAAGAAGACAACTGAGCCAGCACAGGCTTTATGTTTCCAATACCTGGTCTGCTCAGCTGTCTCCTTTGATCCTCTCATCCCCAAGGGGCTTTCCTCAACAGGGTTCCGACACATAACCATCAGAACTTCCTGGAAGTCCCAACTCCTGCCAGAGCCTTTTTAATAGCTTCAAAACTCATACCGCCCACAGAATTAATGGTGGCAACCACAGCGCCCTCCACCAGAGGACAGTCTACCATTTCCACCTTTTTGCCTTCATAGGTTTCTATTACCATTTCCGTTGTCATCACAGCACTTCCCATGTCCATCAGCACCAGAACACCGTCATCTGAATAGACGGATTCAATGGCTGCCTGGATCTTCTCAAAGCTGGTGCCGAATCCTCCATCGTCCATGCCTCCCGCCTGGGCGATCTTCGCGCTTGGGGCCATGATGGATGTCAGTTCCACCACACTCTTGGCCAGATTCTCACTGTGGGACACGATCACAAAACCTACCATATATCAACCTGCTCCTTTCAAAGGGATATTATTTTGTTCCAACTACTCCCCGGCTACTTATACCAGGCACACGCCATGACCCGCATGGCATAATCTATCCATCTGTGCGCCTTAAGCAGTCCGCCTCATCATCCAACAAGCCGGGCAATGGTCTCCAGCATATAGGAATAGGAGGTTGCACCTGGATCCTGATGTCCCAGCCCACGTTCGCCCACATAACTTGCCCGTCCCTTGGTGGCAACCAGATCCTTGGTGTGCTCAGCGCCGGTCCAGGCTGCTCTCACACCCTCCCCCAGCACTTCCGCCGTACTTTTTCCTTCACCGGCAGCCGTCTCCATAGCTGTAAGGGACGGTACCATGGCATCCAGCATGGTGGCTTCCTCCACCGTGGCATGGCCTCTTTGCATCACACCCTCCACTGCCGCCTTCATCATAGCCAGAAAATCAGTTATATCCATCTCATTCTTCCCGGCCAGAACCATTCCTGCCTTCATATAGGCTGTTCCGTATAAAGGCCCCGAAGCTCCGCCCACTGTGGAGACAAGCGTCATTCCCACCATCTTTAAAATGGTGCCGATATCCTTGCCCTCCAGGGAATCCAGTTTGCCTTCCACCGCCCCAAAACCGCGCGCCAGGTTAATCCCATGGTCGCTGTCGCCGATCGGCTGGTCCAGCTCTGTAAGATATTCCTTTTCTTCTTCCATCTTAAGACCAATTGCCCTGATGATCTCTAAAACTTTGCTGCTGTCTGCCATGATATTCCACCTCTCTGTTTATTTCAAACCGCATAGCCGTTCCAATCCAAACCCTTCAGCTGCGGCAATTTACAAACATGCTTTAAAATCCCCGCCCATAACAGGCGGGGATATACGATATCTCTATCTCCATGCCGGTGTGTCTGCCGGTGCGTCCAACAGCTCCTTTAATTCATTGTCCAGACGCAGAAGGGAAATGGAAAAGCCCTGCATCTCAATGGAGGTCATATACTCTCCCACCATTGTCTTATAGACTTTGATCCCTTTTTCAGCCAGCACATCCGCTACCCTGTTATTAATGATAAACAGCTCCATGAGAGGAGTGGCTCCTGCGCCATTGATCATCACCGCAACCTCAGAACCCGCATAATCCAGATCAGCCAGGATCTGAGCCAGCAGCAGATCCACTGTCTCATCCGCCGTTTTCATCGTCTCCCGGTGGGTTCCCGGCTCACCGTGTATGCCAATGCCCACCTCCATCTCATCCTCTGCCAGTTCAAATCCCGGCTTGCCTGCTGCCGGAACAGTACAGGGACCGGCAGCCGCGCCCATGGTCCTTACATTGTCGATCACCTTCTGGGCAACTGCCCGGACCTCATCCAGGGTTCCGCCTGCCTCAGCCAGGGCTCCTGCAATCTTATGTACGAAAATGGTTCCGGCCACCCCTCTGCGCCCTATGGTGTAAAGACTATCCTTTACCGCAACATCATCATTTGTAACCACATGTTTTACCGTGATGCCTTCCATCTCGGCCATCTCAGCAGCCATCTCAAAGTTCATCACATCCCCTGTGTAGTTCTTTACCACCATCAGCACGCCTGCGTCAGTGGCAACCGCCTTGATGCCTTCGTAGATCTGATCCGGTGTAGGTGATGTGAACACCGCTCCTGCTACGGCCCCATCCAGCATTCCGGTTCCCACAAATCCGCCGTGCGCCGGCTCATGGCCGCTGCCTCCGCCGCTGATCAGTGCAACCCTGCCCTCCTTTTTATGAGCGCGCACCACAACGTTGCCGCAATCCAGCTTTCTCAGATACTGCGGATACGCCTTAACCATGCCCTGGATCATCTGTTCCTCTACCAGCCCTACGTCATTAATAAATTTCTTCATATTGCGAAAACCCCCTTTTGTTATTTTCAGTCCGGCAAATACCCTTGCAAACACTCATACTACTGCACAAAGCAGGGGCTCCCCCCGGAGCCTCTGCCTGTTGTCCCTGTTCCCGTACCTATTCGCCTAAACAGTTCATGTCGTTAAGGCCGCATGTCTTGTCCTCATCATCACCAACGCAGTTCATGTCATTGAGGCCGCATGTCTTATCTTCCTCATCCGCAACACAGTTCATATCATTGAGACCGCATGTTTTATCCTCTTCTTCCGTCATGCCGTTCATATTGTTGATATCAAGCTGCTTTTTCTCCATGTAAAGTCCTCCTTTACTCAAGGCCGCCTATTACGGCTTATTCTCAGTTACTTCCCGGGAGCATGCCCGGATACGGACCATTCATAGGCACAAACCGCCCACAGGCACAAACCGCCCACGAAAAGGCCCTTCCTTAAACCACAGGAAGCCGGCATCCGCCTAAAGGGCGGCTGCCGACTGTCTGCTCACGCATCCCTGGTAGCTACAATGTCCACTCCCGTATCAGCCACATTGGCTACGATCACATCGCCAATATGCACAGGTGCCTTTACGGTTACTCCCTTTAACGCCTTCACGCACTGGAAGATCTTCTCCTTCGGTATATCCTCTTTTGTCTTAACGGAAACCCTTGCCACCTTTCCGCCCTCCACATCCACTGTGGATGTGACGATCCTGGTGGGATTGGTAACCTCCTTCCTGGCATATACCTCCCCACGCCTGCAGGTATGCCCTGTAATGCTGAGGATCTCTCCGCCTTCCAGTTCCACGGTCAGAGGACAGCCCATGGGACAGCCAATACAGATAAGTTCTCTCTTTTCCATGGTCTATGCCTCCTCTACCTTTATTGTAATGGTCTTAAGTTCCGGATGCAATAGTAATTTCTCTTTTTCCAGTTTAATCTCCTCCATCTCACCGGGAGCCATAACCGGACGTTTTCTGTGCATCACCTGTTCATCATCAAAATATACTCCGATATAGCAGTTCTTATAAACATTCCCCACACGGAACCTGACCACCTGGGTATTCTCCATGCGTTGTGGATTCACGGTACATGGCACGGTATAGCGCACGCCGTCCACGGCCTTAAGGTTAATTTCATGGCCCTGGCGGTCCATCTCTCCCTCCATCACATACCTGGCCGCATTCTTTCCCGCTGCCGCCGCTTCCTCGGACACAAAATCCACCAGATCATGGACATGGAGCACGTTGCCGCAGGCAAAAACGCCTTCCACACTGGTCTCCAGGCTCTCATTTACAATGGGACCGGACGTGACGCGGTTCATCTCCACCCCCATGGAACCGGAGAGTTCGTTCTCAGGGATCAGTCCCACTGACAGAAGCAGGGTGTCACAGTCGTAATCCTCCTCCGTTCCCGGAATAGGCTTCCCCTTTTCATCCACAGCTGCCAGGGTGATCCCCGTAAGTCTCTCCTTTCCCCGGATGTCGATCACCGTATGGCTCAGCTTCAGAGGGATGTCGTAGTCATTGAGACACTGTACGATATTACGCTTCAAGCCGCCGGAATAGGGCATCAGCTCTGCCACCACCTTGACCTTGGCTCCTTCTAAGGTCATGCGCCTTGCCATGATCAGACCAATGTCGCCGGATCCCAGGATCACCACCTCACGGCCGGGCATAAACCCTTCCATGTTCACCAGGCGCTGCGCCGTACCAGCTGAAAAAATGCCTGCAGGGCGGTAGCCCGGGATGTTCAGCGCACCCCTGGAGCGCTCCCTGCATCCCATGGCCAGGATTACGGCTTTGGCCCGGATCTCAAACAGCCCCTCTTCTCTGTTCATGGCTGTCACCACCTTGTCACGGCTGATATCCATGACCATGGTGTTTAATTTGTACTCGATCCCCCTGTCAAACACCTGTTCCTCATATCGGGCCGCATATTCCGGTCCTGTAAGCTCTTCCTTAAATGTGTGGAGGCCAAACCCATTGTGGATACACTGGTTTAAGATTCCCCCCAGTTCCCTGTCACGCTCCAGGATCAGGATGCTTTCAATTCCATGATCCCTGGCCGCTACAGCTGCAGCAAGACCCGCAGGACCGCCGCCGATTATAACAATATCGTATTCTTTCATCCTAAGCGCCCCCTTATATCCTGTCCTTATTGAATCCCACTACCAGTTGCGATCTGCCGCCTGTCTTGGTGATCTCCGTCATAGGGATCCCCAATTCGCGGTGAAGCAGTTCCATGGATCTGGGTGTACAGAAACCGGCCTGACACCGCCCCATTCCTGCCCTGGTCCTGCGCTTGATACCGTCCAGGGACCGGGCCCCAAGAGGCCTGTGGATGGCATCCAGTATCTCGCCTTCCGTAACCATCTCACAGCGGCAGATAATATTGCCGTATGCCGGATCCTTCCTGATCAGTTCCGCCCGCTCCTCCTTGGTCAGGGTATCCGGGTCCAGGATTCCCTGACGAGTCCCCACAAAATCGGGGTTGGGCTCAAGCCCCATCTTATCCCGCAGTATGCCTGCCACCATCCTGCCAATGGCCGGACAACTGGTAAGCCCCGGAGACTCAATGCCCGCGCAGTCCACAAACCCGGGAGCATCCTTTAATTCTTCAACAATGAACTCGTGATGATCCTCATGTGCCCTGAGACCTGCAAATGAGGTGATCACCTGCCTCATGGGCAAATCTTTCACATTCATCCCCGCCTTACTGATAACTTCGTCCAGGCCCTCTCTAGTGGTTGCCGTGGCTTCCTTGTCTTCAATATCGATGGCTGTTGGCCCTACGATCAGATTGCCGTGGACCGTAGGAGATACCAGTACACCTTTTCCATACTTTCCAGGCAGTGCAAAGATGGTACGGCTTACATGGTTTCCTGCGCTCTTATCCAACAGACAATAGTCGCCCCGCCTTGGGGTGATGTGAATCTTTGTTTCGCTGACCATATTATGGAAATGGTCAGCATGAACACCGGCCGCATTGACCACATACCTGGTTTCATACACGCCCTGATTGGTATCAATGGCCCAGCCGCCTTCAATTTTCCTGATGGTCTGGACTTCCGTGTTAAACTTAAAGTCAATACCATTTGTATACGCATTTTCGGCTAAGGCAATGTTCAGGTTAAAGGGACAAACAATACCCGCAGTGGGAGCATAGAGCACCCCCACAACCTCATCCGCCAGATTCGGCTCCATTTCCCTGAAACGCGCCTGATCCGTGATCACCTCCAGGTCTCTTACCCCGTTGGCTGTCCCTCTCTCATAGAGAGCCTGAAGATCCGGCAGCTGCTCCTCATCCACACATACCACAAAGGAACCGCACCGGCTGAATGGGAAATCCAGTTCTTTTGAAAGAGCAGGCATCATCTCATTGCCTTCCACGTTCAGTTTTGCCATCAGGGAACCCTCTGGGGCATCATATCCTGCATGGACAATGGCACTGTTGGCCTTGGAAGTTCCGCAGCACACATCCTCTTCCCGTTCCAGCACGCAGGCATTGACCCTGTATCTGGACAGTTCTCTTGCCGATGCGGACCCAGCCACTCCGGCGCCGATAATAATTACGTCATACATATTCTTCGTTCCCTTCCTTCTCTGTAAAATGGAATCCTGCGTCCGGACCCCTGCACCGCTGCATACTGCAAGGCGGTTAATTCTTCTCTGCGTGCAGCGGGCATTTTCCGAAGAATCCTCTGTGGGCAATACCATTACCGCCTCATAAAAAGCGGGGCAAACAAGGCGTGTTTCCACACCCATTTGCTCCGCTCCACTCTCACGCAATCAATATTAAATTAGATAAAACTTATGCCCATGGAATTGCCTGGTACAGCAATGCCGCAACCACTGCGCCAACCACCGGACCAATGATCACAACCGGTGCATAACCCCAGTTGGAATCCCCTTTGCCCTTGATGGGAAGCACTGCATGGGCGATACGCGGACCAAGGTCACGGGCCGGATTGATCGCATATCCGGTAAGGCCGCCAAGGGACATACCGATTGATACAATGATACCGAACACCAGAAGTTTGTCAACGCCTGCCGGAATACCTGCCACCTGGCCGATCCCCTTGATTGCAAATACAAGTACAAATGTACCGATGGCTTCGCTTAAAATGTTGCGTCCCATGTTAGGAACGGACGGTCCTGTGGAGAACACGCCCAGCTTGGTGGCAGCTGACTCCGTGGCATCAAACTGGTCCTTGAACAGAAGATAGACCAGAACAGCGCCTGCAAATGCGCCTGCAAACTGAGCCACAATGTATCCGGGCACAAGCGCCCACGCTAAACTTCCGTCCACTGCCAGCGCAATGGTCAGGGCCGGGTTAAAATGTGCGCCTGATGCCGCGCCGAAGATAAATGCCGGAAGCATGACCGCAAGACCCCATGCAAAAGTGATCTGGATGGAACCGGCACCTTTCATGCCGGATTTGTTCAATGTAACGTTAGCCACAACACCGTCACCTAAAAGTATCAGTATCATTGTTCCTAAAAACTCCGCTATATATGGCAACATATAGAACCCCCTTAATCTAATTTGTCGTCAACAGTCTCATACTCCATATGATCACTCTTCTTTAGCCCATCCATAGGAACACTTCACAGCCTTGTTCCAGCCATTCACCATCTCTGCCCTCTTTTCCTCGCAGATCTCAGGTGTAAAGGTTCTGTCAATTGCCCAGTTCTTAATAACCTCTTCCTTGTTAGCCCAATATCCGACTGCCAGACCCGCCAGATAAGCAGCTCCCATCGCAGTGGTCTCCACACACTGGGGGCGGTTAACCGGTGCATTGATGATATCGGCCTGTGTCTGCATCAGATAATTGTTGGCGCTCGCACCGCCATCCACCTTAAGCGCTGCCAGTTCAATGCCGGAATCAGCCTTCATGGCCTGGAGCACATCATTGGTCTGATAACACAGGGAATCCAGGGTTGCGCGGATGATATGATATTTGTTCACGCCGCGGGTAAGACCTACAATGGTTCCCCTTGCGTACTGATCCCAATGGGGAGCTCCCAGCCCCGTAAAGGCAGGCACCACATAGCAGCCGTTGGTATCCTTTACTTTCTTTGCCATATATTCGGAATCCGGTGAGGAGTCGATCAGCCTCATCTCATCCCGGAGCCACTGGATCGCAGCTCCGGCCACAAAGATGGATCCCTCAAGGGCGTAATTCACCTTGCCGTCCAGGCCCCAGGCAATGGTGGTTACCAGGCCATTCTTGGAGAACACCGGCTTTTCCCCTGTATTCATCAGCATGAAACAGCCTGTTCCGTATGTATTCTTTGCCTCGCCGGGATTATAACAGGTCTGGCCAAACAGGGCGGCCTGCTGGTCGCCTGCAGCTCCGCCAATGGGGATCTCTCCGCCAAAGAAGGAGGAATCGGACAGGCCGTATACACAGCTGGACGGTTTTGCCTCCGGAAGCATGCACTTGGGAATATTCAGTTCTGCCAGGATCTCATCATCCCATCCCAGGGTGTTGATGTTAAACAGCATGGTGCGCGATGCATTGGAATAGTCAGTCACATGAACCCTTCCCTTGGTCAGCTTCCAGATCAGCCACGTCTCCACGGTGCCGAACAGCAGCTCGCCCTTCTCAGCGCGCTCTCTCACGCCCTCTACATTGTCCAGGATCCATTTTAACTTGGTTCCTGAGAAATATGCGTCAATCACAAGTCCTGTCTTGGCACGGAAGGTATCAACCAGTCCCTTTTCCTTCAGGCTGTCACAATACTCAGATGTCCTGCGGCACTGCCATACGATTGCATGGTACACAGGCTCCCCAGTTTCCTTATCCCACACGATCGTGGTCTCACGCTGGTTTGTAATGCCGATCGCAGCGATATCCTCTGCCGTTGCCCCAATCTTCGACATGGCTTCCACTGCTACGCCCAGCTGTGTGGACCAGATTTCACTGGCATCATGCTCTACCCAGCCCGGTTTTGGAAAATACTGGGTGAACTCTTTCTGTGCAACACTGCACATGTCACCCTTCTCATTAAAAAGGATACATCTGTTGCTTGTTGTTCCTGAATCCAGTGCCATTACATACTTTGCCATAAAAACCCTCCTTTTCTTTCCGCGCCTGCTTTCATCGCGGACCTTCCTTTTACATCTTCTATTTAAACTTTTTCCATACCCCGTGGAAAAGTTCAAATCCCTCTTTACATCAGCCACACGTTGGGATTGGTGGTTGAAACAGATATGGCTCCCGCTGACAGCGCAGCCACCACATCCTCTTTCTCAGATATAAGTCCCCCTGCTATGACCGGTACCTTGACCAGCCTGCACACCCTGCGAATCACCTTTGGCATAAGCCCGGGCAGGATTTCGATGGTGTCAGGCCTGGCCACGGCCATCTGATGCTCAATATTCTCAAACGCCATGGAGTCCAGTACAAATACCCTTAATGTTGTATACAGCGACAGCTCCCTTGCCCGCTTGATCATTGCCGGCTTTGTGGAAATGATGCCGTCTGCTGCCGTATTGTTCTTTATAAAGTCAACTGCCACTTCCTTGCCGCTGAGTCCTGTGATCAGGTCCACGTGCACCATAGCCACCTTATCAACCTGCTCAACCTGATCCACAATGGCTCCGATATTACATATATCCCCAAACAGTATAAACACCACCTTGATCTCTTCCCTGGCACAGCAGGCCTTCAGGCCTTCCATATCCTTAACAGCCGATATAACCGGATTTGATTCAAGCAGATCGTAAAACTTCTGGTCCATTGGAATCCCCCTCCTTCTTTTAACCAATAAAAAAGAGCATAGTCTTAAACCAACATTTCTGTTGTTCTACTATGCTCTCGTCATCTCAGCACTATTATTTGTCTAAAACCACTATAGCACAATGCACATATGTTTGCAATAGAAAACATTTTTTTCTTAAAAATATCACAATTTATTCTCTCTAACGGTTTTATTTATTATCTATTTTTAACGAAATTTTAATTTTTGTTCTATGGTTGAGTTATTTTTTTAACAAAGCCACTATCTCCGCCATTTCCTTGCTTCCCACGTGGATCTCAGTGTCATTGATGATGATCATGGGTATTCGTTTGATATCATACCGGGCCACCAGGTCCTCGTACAGGGCGGCATCGATCATCTCCGCCTCTATGTTGGGATTGAGTATGGCAATGTGCTGACATGCTGTCACCACTACCGGACAGTGATGGCAGGCCAGGGAAACACATATCTTGATATTGGTTTTCTGAGCCAGCTTATCGATCTTTTTCTTAAGTCCGCCGGGAACCGCCTGCCCCGGGCCGGCCAGGTTATAGATGGCCAGCACAAAAGAATTGATCTCCTTGCCCCCAGGCACTCCGTGAAATGCCGCCCTGCCATAGATGTTGTCCTTATACAGGCCGGTCACCGGCAGCCAGGCCGTATTAAGCTCCGGCACCATGGACGCCTCCTCCGGGCCGTAAAGCTCCAGGTCCAGCTTTTGGCTCAGGGCAGATACAGCCTTTAAAAAAGCCGCCATCTCCTGATCCTTATCCCGGCTTAGATCCACCACCGCCTTCATGGTCACACTGCCTTCCATCTTCCCGAAAATACCGGAAAGCTGGGCCTGTAATCCCTGATCCATAAGACTGCTCTCACACGGTATCCTTGTTAGATCGATCGTATCCCCCACCTCCTTACAGCATTCCAACCAGGTCCAGGCTTGGAGTCAGCGTCTCCTCTCCCGGTTTCCACTTGGCCGGACAAACCTGGTCACCATGTTCCTCCACAAACTGGGCTGCCTGAACCTTGCGCAGCAGCTCCTGCGCATTCCTTCCAATCCCCATGTCGTGGATCTCATATGCCTTTATCTTCCCTTCAGGATTTACGATAAAAGTTCCCCTGAGCGCCTGTCCTTCCTCCTCCACCAGCACGCCGAAGTTCCTGGCCAGCACACCGGCCGGATCCCCCAGCATAGGGTACCTGATCTTCTTAATGGTATCGGATGCATCTGCCCACGCCTTATGTACAAAATGGGTGTCCTCGGAAACAGAGTAGATCTCACACCCTGCCTCTTTAAAATCCTCATAGAAATCAGACAGATCCCCCAGCTCAGTGGGGCATACAAAGGTAAAATCAGCAGGATAGAAAAAGAACACAGACCAGTGTCCCATGGTATCCTGCCTTGTCACTTCCCTGAACTTGCCCTGATAAAACGCCTGCACTTTAAAATCTTCCACCGCTTTGTTGATCAGATTGTCCATAAATGCACTCCTTCCTGTATTGATTGGTTATATTTTCAGAATTAATTCGATTGTAGCATAAGCTATCTGATACTACAACTGGTTTTTTATCCTGCCGGACCAATCGTTCCAAAAGAAAAAGCCCGCTTAAAAAGCAGGCACCAGGGATTTTTCCTATCCCCGGGATACAGGCCGCTTCATGGCCCTGATCACCGCTTTGGTCTCCCCGTCCACGCGACAGGATTCCGTGATCTTTTGCAGGGCCTTGTTAAACGTCCAGTCATCCAGATGATTGTGTTCCAGATACGGCATCACCGGCTCCGGAAATTTTATAAAGTAGATGGAAATGGCCCAGGCCACTGCCATTTTCACATAATATCCCTGATGATGGATGTGATCCATCAGTTCCAAACCAGCTTCCACATAATCCTCATCCACAAAATGGGACAGCATCATGACCACCGCGAACCGGATCTCGTACTCCTTGTCCGACCGGAGATAGGGGCGGATAAATTCCCAGGATTCCTGCCTGTATTTCCCGGCCACTTTCAGGGAACTGCAGAAGATGTCGCACACAGCCCAGTTATTGATGGCCGGTACAAACTCCTCGATATAGGGAAGGGCCCTGTCCCAGTCTTTGAATCCACCGCAGATACACAGCCCCCAAAGGATCATTTCATCATAATACAC
This sequence comes from Enterocloster citroniae, assembly GCF_040545455.1. NCBI lineage: Bacteria > Bacillati > Bacillota > Clostridia > Lachnospirales > Lachnospiraceae > Enterocloster > Enterocloster citroniae. The sequence goes on from NZ_JBEPLZ010000008.1 coordinate 51,457, forward strand.
GCCTTTCTCCCCCTGGCCTGTCTGTTTCCATGCCAGGGATACTTGTTTTATGTACTCCTGCCAGCCATCTTTTATAAGCTGTTTTGACAGGCCGCGGAGCTGGGGAGTTCGCACCCCCATGATGCCTGTGATCCCCGGCAAAAGCCTGCTGTGGAATTCCCTGTACTCCGGATCCGCCAATTCCCTCAGCTGTCCTCTTATGGTCTCCATCAATGTATTATCCTGCATGTTCCAACTCTCCTCTATGGCAGTAAAAACTCACTGAGCACAAAATTGCTCACATCCATCCCCCACTCGGTGAGGGAGATCCACACCCCATTTTTCACAAGAAGCCCGTCCGAAATAAGGCGTTCAATCACCGGACCGTAAATTGTCTCCAGCTTGATCCCAAACATGGATACAAAGTCAATCTCAGAGATCCCTTTTGTGAGGCGCAGTCCCAGGAACATAAATTCTTCCATCCTGGCTTCCCGGGTCAGTTCCGTCAAAGGACCGCGAAGCTGTTCCAGGACATTTTCCGGATTCCGGACAGGTTCACCAGGGGGCACCCCCATGGACCCGGCGGTCTCCCCGGCAGTTTCTCCCATTGCCCCGGCGGTTGCCTCCATGGACCCGGTAAAATCCAGGTTCATATACGTGTCCATGTCGCTCACATTGCTGAACCGGCAGTTCCACATAAAGGAGGAGGCGCCCAGGCCCAGGCCCAGATAGGGCACCTCCGTCCAGTACCCCACATTATGTCTGCACTTAAAGCCCGGTTTTGCATAATTGGATATCTCATATCGCTCATATCCTTGCTCCTGCAAAAAATTCCTGGTCAGGTGATAGATGCGGCTCTCCGTCTCCTCATCGGGCAGGGGAGGGTATCCGGGCCCGGCCGTCCCCTCCTGCCCGTACCGGTCCCAGAAGGGGGTGCCCTCTTCCACGATCAGGCTGTAGGCGGAAATATGCTCCGGTTTGAGCATGGTCACCTTTTTCAGGGTATTCTTAAAAGACTCCAGCGTCTGGCCGGGAATACTGCTCATAAGATCCACATTGATGTTGGAAAACCCGACCATTCTGGCGCACTGGTAGCTTTTCAGGAACTCCTCAAAGGTATGTATCCTTCCCAGTTCCTTAAGCTCCTGATTGTCCGCCGACTGGAGGCCGATGCTCAGCCGGTTGATGCCGCATTCTTTGTAAATATGCATCTTGTTGTGAAGCAGGGTGCCGGGATTCACCTCAATGGTGATCTCCGCATCCTCCGCCACATCAAAATGATACTTCAGAGACCGCATGATGTCCCCGATCAGGCATGGTTCCATGACAGAAGGAGTGCCTCCTCCTATGAATATGGTCGTGACCTGATATTCACTGCAAAAGGCACCCTGGGCTTCAATCTCCCGTATCAGTTGTCTTGTATATGCTTCCTGAAGCGATTCCAGCGCCCTGAAGGACAGGAAATCACAGTACAGGCATTTCCTGGCGCAAAAGGGGATGTGGACATACAGCTCCATTGGTTTTTTCTTTTTGTTGGTCATAGTCTGATTCATCTCGTTTAGTGGCTCCCGGCACGGGCCGGAATCATTCCTCATCCAGCTTTAAGACACTCATAAATGCCTTTTGCGGGATCTCTACATTTCCAATCTGGCGCATACGCTTCTTGCCTTCCTTCTGCTTTTCCAGAAGCTTTCTCTTACGGCTGATATCACCGCCGTAACATTTTGCAAGCACATCCTTGCGCACAGCTTTCACGGTCTCCCTGGCAATGATCTTACCGCCGATGGCTGCCTGGATCGGAATCTCAAACAGATGTCTGGGGATCTCCTCCTTCAGCCTTTCGCACATTCTCCTGCCGCGGTCATAGGCGGAGTCCGCATGCACAATAAAGGATAGGGCATCCACTTCCTCTCTGTTTACCAGGATGTCCAGCTTCACAAGGGTGGAGCGCTCATATCCCTTCAGCTCATAGTCAAAGGACGCGTATCCTCTGGACCGCGACTTCAGCGCGTCAAAGAAGTCGTAAATAATCTCGTTGAGAGGCAGCTCATATTTGAGAAGTGCCCTGGTGGTCTCAATGTACTCCATGCCCAGGTAATTGCCCCTGCGCTCCTGGCATAGGGTCATGATTGGTCCTACAAATTCCGTGGTCACCATGATCTCAGCACTGACAATGGGCTCTTCCATATAGTCGATCTCCGTTGGGTCCGGAAGGTTGGAGGGATTGGTCAGCTCGATCATCTCCCCGGTGGTCTTGTATACGCGGTACACAACGCCGGGAGCCGTGGTCACAAGATCCAGGTTATATTCCCTCTCCAGGCGCTCCTCTATGATCTCCAGGTGGAGCAGTCCCAAAAAGCCGCATCGGTATCCAAAGCCCAGGGCCAGGGATGTCTCCGGCTCATAGAACAGGGATGCATCATTGAGCTGAAGCTTTTCAAGGGCGTCCCTTAAGTCATTGTACTTTGCCCCGTCCGCCGGGTAAAGCCCGCAGTAAACCATGGGGGTTACCTTTTTGTAGCCGGGCAGCGGAGTGGCACAGGGGTTGTCCCTGTTCGTCACCGTATCACCCACCCGGGTATCCCTTACATTCTTAATGCTGGCCGTGATATAACCCACCATGCCTGCGCTGAGTTCCTCACAGGGTATGAACTGTCCGGCGCCAAAATATCCGACCTCCACCGCATCCTCCTCCGCGCCTGTGGCCATCATTCGGATGGGCGTTCCCTTTCTTACGGTCCCCTCCATAATACGGCAGAAGATGATGACCCCTTTATAGGAATCGTAGACAGAGTCAAAGATCAGTGCCTGCAAAGGAGCCTGGGGATCTCCTGCCGGAGCCGGTATCTTATGGACAATGGCTTCCAGCACGTCCTCTATGTTTACTCCTGTTTTAGCTGAAATATGAGGGGCATCGCTGGCATCCAGGCCAATGACATCCTCAATCTCCGCAGCCACCCGCTCCGGTTCGGCACTTGGCAGGTCGATCTTATTGATGACCGGAAACACGTCCAGGTCATGGTCCATGGCCAGATAAACATTGGCCAGGGTCTGGGCCTCGATACCCTGGGAGGCGTCCACCACCAGCACTGCTCCGTCACAGGCTGCCAGGCTTCGGGATACCTCATAGTTGAAATCCACATGCCCGGGAGTGTCTATGAGGTTAAAAATGTATTCATTTCCATCCTTTGCCTTGTACACGGTGCGGACCGCCTGCGACTTGATGGTGATCCCCCTCTCCCGCTCCAGGTCCATATTGTCCAGTACCTGTTCCTGCATCTCCCTGCTGGTAAGCAGTCCGGTCTTCTCAATGATACGGTCGGCCAGAGTGGATTTGCCGTGGTCTATGTGTGCTATGATACAAAAATTTCTGATTTTACTTTGGTCAGCGTGGGCCATATTACTTCCTTCCTCTTTCTGCGGCGCGCCGGGGACCAATGGTTCCTGATATCCCCGCCGTGCTCTGTTCATCATGTATAGACGTATTCTCACTGTTTCGCTTAGTAGAATATACCATTTTTTGCCCCTAAGTGCAACTTTTTGTTTGAAAGAATCCCTGGTCCCTATTTCTTTGACAGCACCATATCCAGAAGTTCGGACAGCGGCTCCATTGCGTTCAGGGCCTCTTGGTAGGTATTGTTCTGCGCACCCACTTCGATCAGGCTGGATTTTGGCCGCAGGTGTTCATTGTACCGCAGCCCCTTTAAGTAGATTTTCCTTGTAAATCCGGGATAATAGGCGGCCGCGTCCAGCTGCATCTGGAGGCTGAAGGCCAGGTTATCCTCGCGGTAAGGGTTCTGCAGATATTCAATAGCGCCTTCCGGCGTCTGGCTCAGCCCGTTAAAGAACATAATCTGGGCCGTATCCTTGCCGTCCACCTGGGTTACCAGATGCACATTCTCCCCCACCCCATCCCTGTGGATGTCCAGCACCACCTCAATGGACGGATTCTGCTGAAGGATATTGGTGATCCCGTCCAACGCATAGTTATACGCCTTGCTGCGGTCCAGCTGCCCGTTTTTCAGGTCATATACCGTGGTATCATGGTATACATTATATCCCTTTGCTTCCAGGAGGCTGGTCAGGTATCCCCCTACCCCCACCACGGTCTGACCCGGACCCGAATCTGCAAACGCTTCCTGGGAATGGGTATGATAGATCAGGATCTGGGGCTTTGAATGATCCCCCTGCATGGACATATCCCGTTCCAAAAGAGCTTTTGCATTCATCAGATCCCTGCCTGCCGTTGTGGAAGTATGTACACTGTAAAAATGCTTCATTAAAAAGTCATAATCCGCCAGCTGCTCCATTACATATGTATTGCCGGTGATCGGCCGGTTCAATGTGCCTGTCAGGGTTTCCGGAATCTCCATGGTCCCGCTACCGCCCTGCAGCCCGCTGCCGGGAGCGCCGCCCCGGCCGGCATTTCCCTGGGTATATGTATTCCCGCCCGCATTTCCCTGGGCATATTCAGTTCCCTGGCCGCTTCCCTGGCCCGATGCCGCTGCCAGCTGCTCATCCTCCGGCGACTGCTGCCCCGTCTCCTCGTTGCCATACCAGGCCAGATACTGATGCTCCTGGTAAAAGGTCTTCACTGCCTGGTATTTCCTGTAGGAGGGATCCGGGTCAGCCTGCCCCACATAGGGATCCCCGCCGCCCTCCCCGGATATCCGCTTTCCCGGCTGTGCCTGGATCCATATGGTTTCCACCAGCCATTGTCCGCCTGCTTTTATCATACGCCTGTAATCATTCCTCGGAATACTTCCTGCTGCCCGGCCTATATATCGGCCGCCGAGAAGAAGCAGCATAAGCAGGACCGTGCCGGCAATGAACCGGCGTATCAGCCGGTCTGAGCCTCCACGTCTTACTCTCATATCATTTTTCACCTGTCATCATACTATTATTATGATATGCAGGTGGGATATGGATATTGCGGTTTTTTATTCTTCAGGGCTGTTTAAATTCCTCCCGGGACCGGCTGCCGGATCTGGGCGGCCTGCCCAAAGCCGGGCCAGTCTGCCCTCGGAGATGAAAAGCCCGGCCAGTGTAAGAAACGTACCGGCCGCGGTCCAGGGAGTGATCACCTCCCCCAGCACGGGAATGGATATGATAATGGTGATCACCGGCACCATATAGATATAAATACTGGTCTTTACAGCTCCCAAGATGCGCACGGAAATATTCCAGGTGACAAAGCACATGGCGGACGCCCCCAGGCCCAGATATACCATATTAAACAGGTTCACGCCTGATCTGAGTTCTCCCAGAGAAGGATGGAAATCCATAAAGAACAGGGCTGGGATCATACACGCGATTCCATAAAAAAAGGTCCTTCTGGTGGTCTGGATCACATCATATCCAAGGCTTCCGATCTTCCTTGACAGTATGGAATACACTCCCCATATCATGGCGGCAGCTACTGCCATCAGATCTCCGGCCGGATTAAAGGCCACCCCGCCGCTCCCCCCGAAACTGATCAGCCCGATCCCCGCAATGGCGCAGAAAAATCCCACGATAAAGCTTCCCTTCAGCTTCTCGCCGTCCAGGAAAAAATGTGCCAGGATGCCGGTGAAAATAGGAGCAATGGATACGATCACGCTGATGTTGGACGCCTGGGTATATGTAAGGGCCACATTCTCCAACAGGTAATACAGACAGATACCCGTAAGGCCTGCCAGCGCCATCATGGCCTCCTCCTTTTTACTTTTTGTACGAAAAGGTTTGGGGTTGATGATGCACAGCATGACAAAGCCCAGCACAAAGCGCAGGAACAGGATCTCCAAGGGCGAAAATGCCCTGAGTAACACCTTTGTGGAAATGAATGTGGTCCCCCACACGATCACTGTAAAAAGGGCGGCCGCATGTCCGGCCGCGCTGGTTTTATTAGATAGCATACAATTACGTCCTTCCTGTGTCAAATGTCAATCATCACTATCTTATCACAGGACGGAATATTTATCCACCGGTCATCTACGGAAAAACTGCCTGGTGGATCCCCTCCGATATGGTAAAACTCAGCTGTTTTACCGACTGGTCAATATCCGGAGGCGTCACATACAGGGGACCGAACTCCGGCTCCAGGAGTTCCCTTATAAGCTGGTACTGTTCCTCTGAGTCCATATCCTCGATCCAGCTGCCCGTGCCCTTTGTATTTTCATTTTCAGAAAGTACCCGCACCAGGGCGGACACGGTATCGTGTACAATGGCCGCTGCCCCCACCACGGTGGGAACGCCGATGGCCAGCACAGGCACTCCAAGGCTCTCCTTTGTAAGGCTGTGCCGGTGGTTGCCCACTCCGGAGCCGGGGTGGATACCCGTGTCCGTCAGCTGTATGGTGGTTCCAAGGCGGTGTACGCTTCTGGCCGCCAGAGCATCGATGGCAATAATCAGGTCCGGGTGGGTCTGGCCGATGATCCCCTTTAAGATCTCCGCTGTCTCCATTCCGGTCTGCGCCATAACCCCCGGTGCGATCCCGCTGATGGCGGGAAGGCTGCGGTCCTTTAAAAAGGTATCCCCGTACTGTCCGTCCAGGTGTCTTGTGACCTGGAGATTTCCCAGAACCCTTGGGCCAAGGGAGTCCGGCGTCACCGAGCTATTGCCCAGCCCCACCACCAGAACAGAGGGCAGGTCCTCCTCCTTCCATCCTATCATTTCCCCCATAAGCTTCCTGATTTGCCTTGCCAGTTCCTCCGAGATCTCGCTGTGGTATTCGTCATCCGCCTTGGACAGGCGGTCCGCCTCCAAAGTCAGATAAGTGCCCTTGGGCTTGCCCATGGCTTTTGCCCCCTGTTCATTGAGGATCTTCACCTCTGTCAGCTTGACCTGGCTCTTCTGGTGATGCCATTCCTTTAATTTAACTCCGGAAATCTCACCGCCGTCCCCCTCAAAGCTTTCCTTCTGTTCTAACGCCAGGTCCGTCCGTACCTCGAATCCGCCCTGAGCCGCTGTGTTTATTGTATCCGTAACCGTCTCCGCCGCGTTATTTTCTGCCGCGTTATTTTCTGACACGTTCTTTTCCTCCATATTTCCCTTCACCTCTTGCTTTATTTTTCTACAGCAATTCTGCGCAATCATGTTTCTATCTGCGGTTATTTTAGGCAAAGAAAGGAAAAAATATGTATGGCAGCCTGTGATACGTTTGACATTTTCCTGCACCGGCTTTAAAATAACAGTAAATGAACCGCGCAATGACTGTGACGGAGGAATGAGCATGAACAGGAATGGTACGAAGGACCGAATCCATGTAACGCCCAATGATCCCTACATATACATTATGATTACCATGTTTGTGCTGATGGCTATCAAGAGTCTGCAGGATGACCTGTTGCCGCTCAGCATCGTACTGGCAATCGCCACACTACTTATGATCACAGGTTACAGACGCCGCAGGATAATCGCAGGCTCAGGCGGGATTATATTTTACAAGCGCTGGGGAAACACGGTGAGAATCCGTTACTCCCAGATTACCAGGATCGAGGTGAGCTTTTGGGTCCGTGGGACCTCCATGGACTTCTTTATTGGAAAGGAATGTGTCGGGCGCTGTTATTCCGGCGACAATAATTTTGACATTCTTCTCAATTTTTTGCTGGAAAAGATGCCGGAACGGTTCGACTTCCATAGTTCTCCCCTTTAATCCATGTTTTTCTTCAAAAATCCTCCATTTTTGTCTTGACATTCCGTCCCGGATTCGCTAGAATACAATAGTATGTTTACATTAAACTGTCCGTGTCCAGACTTTGATGGAAAACACAAAGATTATATGTAAAGAACGGAGGTGTATTTCATTGGCTAACATTAAATCTGCAAAGAAAAGAATCTTAGTAAACGAGACTAAGGCTGCAAGAAATAAGGCGATCAGATCCAAGGTTAAAACTGCAATCAAGAAGGTTGACGCTGCTGTTGCTGCTGGGGACAAGGCTGCTGCCCAGACTGCACTGCTGGCTGCTACTTCCGAGATTGATAAGGCTTGTACCAAGGGAGTATATCACAGCAACACTGCTTCCCGCAAGGTATCCCGTTTATCCAAGGCTGTTAATTCCATCGCTTAATTCATAGAGACAACGAACGAATTAGTAGTTAACAAAAACCTTTCCGGCTCAACCCACCGGAAAGGTTTTTTTGTTATATCTGTCAACGGTCAGCTGCCTGCATCTTACTTTCCTGCCCGGCGTTCCCGGAGGACCAGGGAATTCTCCTCCACCTTCTTCTTGTTAAGAGGATATACCACCAGCAGCATGATGGTCACGCAGAAAAACAAAAGGGCGGGAACCAGGGTGGAAATAGTATACAATCCGTTTAACACCTGGGGACTCTGGACCTTGTCGGCCGACTGGTATCCGATCATCTCCAGGGCATAACCGCTCAAGCCCCCTGCCAGTGCCTGCCCCACCTTTCTTGCAAAGGAATACACCGAATAGATGGTCCCGTCCTCCCGCTTGCCGGTCATTACCTCCGCATCATCGATCACATCCGTAATATTGGCCCAGATCACCAGATTAAAGAAATTCACACCCAGGAACCCGATGGCCGCAGAGATCATATACACCCATGGATTGGTCAGTTTTAAAAAGAACAGCACCAGGTAGACCGCGCCGGTAAACGCAGTGGCCGCCACGGCAGCTTCCTTCTTGCCCATGCGCCTTGTGATGCTGCCCACAAAGGCGGCCAGGATCAGGGACAGCATGATATTGATAAAAGTGTAGCTGGAAAATGCTTTAATGTCCCCAAAATAATCCGCATACAGGTAGTTGTTCAGACCGCTGATCAAAAGCTGGCTCAGCATCAGGAACAGGGCCGCCCCTATGATCCCCAGCATGGCGCGGCTGGAAAATATGGTCTTAAAGGTTTTTGCCAGGGTGATCTTCGGAGCGTCCGGATCTTTGTCGATCTTCACCCGCTCTGTGGTGCATTTGTAACAGATCACATAGCAGACAATGGCACACAGGGAAAATGCAGCTGCTACAACCGGGAAAATATGGCCGTTATTGCGGATGACCTGCGCCCCGCTCTCATCCGTGGCATAGATAATGACCGGTCCCAGTACGCCAATGACCAGCTGTGCCAGGTTTGCCCCAATGCCCCGGAAGGTGGATAACCCGGTGCGCTCATCCGGTTTATCGGTGATGGCAGACGCCATGGAACCGTAAGGGATATTGATGGCAGTGTAGCAGATGCTGCCCCACAGCAGGTAGGTCACATACATGTATACGATTTTGACCGTCATGGATGCCCCGGCCAGGGAGGACTGGTACATGAGGAAGCTGGCAATGGCCACCGGCCCGGCCATGCGGCGGATCCACTGCTTGAACCTTCCGTCCTTTCCGGGTCTGCACACATCCACAATACGGCCCATTGTGATATCCCTAAACGCGTCAACTACCCTGGCCGCCAGGAACAGGGTCCCCACCGCTGCCCCCGGTATTCCCAGCACCTTCATATAAAAAACCATGAGAAAGGTACTGGCAAATATAAATGTAAAATCGTTTCCGAAATCTCCAAATAAGTATCCGATCTTATCTCTCAGGCCAAATGGCCTCACCTGTTTCCCGTCCATCATTTCTCCGTCCCTTCCTCTCTCTAAAACCTTGTTTCCCATCGATTACAGAAAACATTGTCATTCAATCGTCCCATGAATTTGCTCTTTCCCATCATCTTGGACAGGGCTGCCTCAAAGGCCTCATGGCTTGGCATATACGCGTTAATATAGCAGCGGGCCATGGGCACATCGATCAGGTTGTTGGTAAGGCTCAGGGACAGTACAAAGGTGGGAAGTTCGGACATGTACCATGGCTGTTTGGCCGGCTCATCCCATTTGATGCGCATGGTGTTGAACTGGGCAAACCCCTGTACGTTGAGCACCAGAAGGACTGCGTCATACCTGGCTTTAAATTCTTCCATCCTGCCCTTTTTCTGCTCCACCACAGCGTCCACCTCAAATCCCCGGGACTCAAGCTGGCTCACAATATCCCCTATGATCTCCTGGTCATTACTCTTAAATTTGGTTCCTGCTATCACAGTGGCCTCAGAGCCGATATAGACCAGCTTCAGACGTCTGTATTTTTCCGTTGTCATGGGAAGGTAGGAGCGCCTGTCCTTAACCAGGGTGATATAACGGTCAGCCAAAGCGGCTGCGGTCTGATGGTGTTCCTTACACCCCACCACCCAAAGGTTCTCCCTTGGAGGAACCAGGGTCCCTTCTCTCTTGTGCACATGAAGATTCAGGGCGGCCTTGACGCCAAGGATCCGGTGAAGTGCATCGTTTAAGCGCTCCTGGGTGATGGTGCCGTTTTTATACCCTTCCATCATATATCCAAAGTCTTCATCCCTGTCATTAAAGAACAGGAACATGTCACATCCGGCTGCAATGGCCCCGGGAACCTGTTCCCTTCTGGAAACAGAAGAGCCGAACATGCCGATCATGTGGGAGGCATCCGTGACCACCAGGCCGTTAAAGCCAAGCTGTCCCTTTGGCAGTCCGGTGATCAGTTCCGGTGCTAAAGTGGCCGGACGGATATCCTCGTCCCTGATACCGGGACAAAGCTTTCTGGAATAAGCCGGAAGGGCAATGTGCCCTGCCATGATGGTCATGCATCCCTCATCGATCAGCGCCTTATATACGCGTCCAAAGCTCTTATCCCATTCCTCCACGCTCATATCATTGATGCCCATGATCAGGTGCTGGTCATTTTCCTCCGTGCCGTCCCCGGGGAAATGCTTCATGCAGGTGGCAAAGTTCTGGGTCCTCATGCCCCTGAAAAAGGCGGCGGCGTATCGTATCACATCATCCGGCTTGTCGTTAAAGGCCCGGAGCTGGACAATGGTATTTCTCCAATTATACGTCAGATCCACCACGGGAGCAAAGTTCCAGTTGCATCCCACGGCCGCGCTCTCCTTTGCACTGATGGAAGCCACCTCATACACGGCATCCTCGCTGTCCATGGCAGCCATAGCAGCCCCATTGGCCAGCATGGTCCCCTCATTGACGCCGCCGTTTCCTCCCATCTCGCAATTGGACGCTATAAGAAGGGGGATCCTGGAGGCATCCTGTAGATTCTTTGCCATCTCCCACAGTTCTTCCTTGGAAGCATTATGATACCGGATAGCCCCCGGGTGATATGTATCCAAAACCTTTTTTATATTTTCCGGCCTGCGCTCCTCCTCATTGGCCACCATGTTCACGAATAATTGTCCTATTTTCTCCTCCAGGCTCATGGAGCGGATGGTTTCCTCCACCCACTGCACCTGTTCCTCACTCAGATTATACGGTTTCTGTCTCAGATCTACCATTTTATTCTCCCTTCTCTTTACGCCTGTAAGTTCTTCTCAAATTCATCTGTCAGCTGATCCTGCCACAGATCCGTGAAATCATCCTCCGCCAGCTGTTTCACGGCATCTGCAATGCCCCTCCAGCTCTCATACTCATGGGCCACAAGGATCGGATAAAAATGTATGCGGTTCTCTTCCGCCGCCAGCCGGTCCCCCGGCGCATCCCCCACCATCATCACATGTTCCCTTTTATACCCGTATTCCAGCAGCTTCCTGATACAGGATGATTTAGACCCTGCATTCTGGGCCAGCAGAATATCCACATGCTCCAACAGCCCGTGCCTCCCCCATTCCTCCTTCACCGCATCCTGATTGGCAGACGATACAATGGCAATATCCGCATACTGGTGGATCAGCGCAATCCCTTCCCTGACTCCGGGAAAGGGAAGCATGTCTGTTTTGGGAAGCTGTTTGATCTCCCGGTTCACTGTCTCCGACCAGTGGAGTGCCTTTTTCAGGCAAATGCTGCCTGAGGATCGTACCTGTCTCTCCAAAGCGCTGTTTGACAGCTCATCTGTCTCTCCGGCCCAGGCAGTCAGGTCCGAAATCTTTGGAATCTCCAAGTACAGATGATCCACCGTCTCCAAAACCAGGGCCAGGGCTTTAAACCGGTTCGTTCCCCTTGTCATGGAATAAAGATTGACCTTATTCCACAGGTCCAGAACTTCCCTTTCCCGTTTTTCCAGCGCCCACTCCTTTACCATGCACGGACCAAAGCACCTGAAATGCTTGATATCCATGGTATCCATGGCACATCCGTCCGAATCGATACAGACCAGATGATCCTTCTTTTTCTGAAAGCCTGTAAATGGACCGTCTTCCACATATTCCATATATGCTGCCTCCTTTTCCCTTTCATGGTTTTAATCTAGCCCAAAACCACAAAAGAAAAAAGAGAGGATATTGCTTTAAAATAGTACTATTTTTTGGTATACTAATTATTAGTAGAAAATTTTCCTAAATAATCGCAATATTATAGTATTAATTTGTAACTGTTCAGGACATCCGATATGGACTGTTACATTCATCTTATGTTAAGAAAGGAATCTTTCATGAATACGGATGTTCTCACCCTGTTTTCCCAGATTATCCAGGCCCATCACATGAACTGCCTGCAGGTTGAACCTGACTTTTCCAACCTGTACAAGGCTGACATGGAACTTCGGTGTAAGCTTTACTCGGATTACGATTACAGAGGTCTGGAATACTTTATCCAGCAGAACTGCCGTGAGGCAGAGATCGTTAAGATGGTGGATGATTTTTCCCTGACCATTTACATCCTGCGCATTGGCCAGGCATCCATTTCCCCTGTCCTTCAGGATGTGATCATGCTCATGGGACCTGTTATGGAGACGCCGCCCTCCCTTACGGATATCCGGCGTATCATGGCGGACAAGAAGCTGCCGGAGAACCTGCTGCGGGAACTGCAGGCATTTTACAACAATGTCCCTGTGCCCTCAGACCTGAAGGCCCTGGAGTCCACGCTGCTGACCATTGCGGACAATCTCTTCGCCAGAAACCACATCCTGCGGCTCATTCCGGAGGAGGGCGGGCTTTCCTTTGAGACCTCCCCGGGTTCCCTGACGCTGAATGAGCGCCCTTCCATTGCCATGAGCAGCATCGAAGAGCGCTATGAGGTGGAGGAAACCATGTTAGATGCCATCACCTGCGGGGATCAGGATAAAGCGGGGCGGTATTACAGCCTGTTTAAAACCTACCGTATCACCCCGCGCACGGAAAACGCACTGATCAACCGCAAGAACATGATGATCATTTTTAACACCCTGTGCCGGAAATCCGTGCAAAAAGGCCACGTACACCCGGTCTACATTGACGACCTGTCCACCCGCTTTGCCATCCGCATCAACCAGGCGCGCTCCATGAGCGAACTGGATTCCATTGACAATGATATGGTGCACAAATACTGCCTGCTGGTGAGGAACCATTCCATGAAGAACTATTCCCAGATCGTGCAACGCTGCATTACATACACGGATTTCCACTATGCTGAACCACTGACCCTGGCCTTTTTCGCAGACATGTGCCATGTGACCAAATCCTATCTGTCCAGCCTGTTCAAAAAGGAAACCGGATCTAATCTGACCGAATACGCCATTCCCTGCAGCTTCTCAACTCCACCACACTGCCCATCCATGTGGTGGCCAATGGATGCGGGTATACGGACGTAAATTATTTTATTAAAATATTCAAAAGGATCCATGGGATTTCGCCAAAGCAGTACAGGAATCAGATGCATAAAGATTAAGGGCGCGTTGCATAATATTAAGGAAGTTAACATGCATCGCACGTAAGGGACCAAAAGACGGTCCCTAAGTGCTCATAGCGAGGTGATTGGAATGGCATCTTATGTGTCCCCGAAGATTCGGGAGAAATTTGAAACCCTTTCCGTGGACCTGAAAAATGATATCTTGGAGCGCAATGTGCATCTGGAAACGCTGCAGGATCTGATCCAGGTTCTGGAAACGATCGTGAAAGAAGGCGGCTCTTAAAACGCGCCTGTAATTGCTTTCTGACTGCTTTTTGCAGACAGGCAGTTGGCCGGCGCGTACATCAACAGGAGGTGGCATGATGGACAAAACAGAACATTTGACCAACAAGACAGACAGGGATTGCTCCCATGATACGGACAAGGTAAAAAAAGACGGCTGCTCCTATGTGGAGCCGCTCCCTGAATCATCCCGGCCAAGACGGGATGGTCCTGGAGGTAATTAAATCCACGGAAAAAACAGGACCGGATATCCCCCTGGGGAGCCGGTCCTGTTTTCTGGATCCAGATTTTCTTGGTTATGTTTTTCTTTGTTCGGCTTGTTTTAGTTCTGTCTTTTGGGCGCTATTTTTCCTGCACCTGCCTTTCACGGCTCTTTTCCGCTTTTGGTTCGCCGTCTTCCCAGATGATTCCCGGTCCGTATGGGGCCAGGCTTACCATAATATAGGGACATGTACAGGCGTCCTTCGTGGTTCTGGCAAACTGCCACATTTTCCTGCACATGCTCTTTACAATGCCCTGATGCTCTTTCTCATTGATCACATTATGCAGTTCCCATGGATCCTGCTCCAGATCATACAGTTCATCCTCGTCAAATCCGTTAAATACATATTTCCATTTCTGATCCCACACAGCCCGCTGTATCCCGTATAGTTCGTTTCCGTTTGTCTGGGTGTAGATCTCTCTCCTCCACTCCCCGGGGATTTCCTCGTTCAGGAAGGGGCACAGCGACCGGCCTGCTGTTGGAAGCGCCTCCTTCACGCCTGCCAGTTCCAGGATGGTGGGGGCGAAATCTGTAATGGATACCAGCTCCTTCACGCTTTTATGGCCCAACATGCCTCCGCCTCCGATCGCTGCACAGATGTGGTATGCTTCCCTGAAACATGGGAGGCCTTTTGCCCACAATCCGTGGGCTCCCAGATAATCCCCATGGTCAGTCAGATATATGATATACGTATCCTGAAAAATTCCTTTTTCCTCCACTGCCTGGAGCAAACGGCCGAACATGGCATCCTCAAAGCTGACAAATGCAAGATACCGGCGCATACTTTCCTTTTCTTCCTCCAGGGTCAGATCAAACCGCCGGCGCGTCCTTCGATAGAGCGCCGGCTTATCCTCCATGGGATCGTCAAAGCTTTCCGGAAGTTTCATATCAACCCCCTCATACAGTTGGATGTACTCCTTTGGCGGACAATAGGGATCATGGGGTCCTGTAACTCCCACGTACATGAAAAAGGGATCGGCTTTGTCATAGTCGCGTATGACATCACAAGCCTTTTGCACCGTGATCCGGTCCCCAAAGGGGTCCTGGTCTTCTCCAAATTGATAATATATGGGATACCCCTCCCGGCTGATCTGTCCAAAACCCTCTTTTTTTCCTGACAGATCAATGTTTTGTACTGATTGGTAAACACGCTCCCAGTCATTGCTTCTTGGTCTGTTTTCCGGCCGGAACCTTCCGTAATTGGAAACATACTCATTTAAAACATGTTCAAAGCCCCGGTCCTTGGGGCCCTCATAGGCGCTGACATGCCATTTCCCCGAAAAATAAGTACGGTATCCGGCCCTGCACAGCACCTCCGGAAACAGTTCTACCCCATCATATAGTCCGCGGGATAAGGCATTGTCAATCTCTACATTATTCCAAACCCCATGTTGTGAGGGATATAACCCGGAAAAAAAGGAAGCTCTTGAGGGACAGCAATGGGGCGACACACAAAATGCCTCCTCAAACACCACTGCCTTTTCGCAAAATGCCTCTATATTCGGTGTTATGGCCTGATGTTCTTTCTTTATGGTATCCGCATTCTGCTGATCCGTCATAAATACAATGATATTTGGTCTTTCTTTCACTTTTTCACCACCAACGTATTAAATCTGTTACTTCATTTCGGATTTTTACAAATTCCCGGTCTGCCACATCTCTTGGCCTCTCCAGATGACAGTCCAAAATCTGCTTGACCCCGGTTGGCTTATTGGTGAGAACCATGATGCGTTCCCCCAGATAAACCGCTTCCTCCACATTATGGGTAATAAAAATTACAGTTGTTTTTGTTTTCTGCCAAAGCTTCAGCAATTCATCTTCCAGCTTAAAGCGCAGGTCCAGGTCCAGCTGCCCATAGGGCTCATCCATCAACAGCAGTTCCGGATAAGTCGCAAATGCCCGGGCAATAACCGTGCGCTGGAGCATGCTGATGGACAGCTGTCTTGGATAGTAATGCCGGTATTCCGTAAGTCCTACTATTTCCAGCATTTCTTCCACCCGCTCCTTCAAAAGCGTTTGCGGCACCCGTTTGATCTGCAGGCCAAACCGGATATTCTCCTCAACCGTAAGCCATTCCATAGCCGAGCTTTCCTGTAAAATATAAGAAATGTTGTTCTTCCTGCAATCAATAGGCGCTCCATCTACCAGAATCTCTCCGTCCGTTATATCATAAATTTTAGTCAGGCAGTTTAGGAACGTGGTCTTTCCGCATCCAGTCGGCCCCACAATACACAAGAATTCCCCTTGCCTGACATCGAACGATATATGGTCCAATACTTTCAGGTCGCCAAAACATTTGGTCAGGTTCCTAGCCTGCACCTTTATATTTTCTTTCCCCATATCCTACCTCTTCCTGTTTACCATTGCGCTGATCTCTTTTCTCAGCTTTAAAAACTCAGGGTCCACATAATTTCTGGGCCTTGGCAGCTGGATTCTTATATCTGCCAATACAGTAGAAGGACAGGTTGTCATTACAATGATCCGATCCGCCAGATACAGAGCCTCTTCAATATTATTTGTAACAAAGATCACAGTCCGCTTTTCCGTATTCCTGATCCGTATTACCTCATCCTGCATCAAATATCTGGTCTGTGCATCAAGGGCGCCAAAAGGTTCATCCATCAGCATCACATCCGGTTTGGTACAGTATGCCCTGGCAATCCCCACACGTTGTTTCATCCCGCCTGATATTCTGACCGGGTATACGGTCTCAAATCCATTCAACCCTACCAGATCGATATATTTCTGCGCTTCTGCCCGCCGTTCCTTTTTATCCGCACCGCGCACCTTCATGCTGTATTCCACATTTCCCATCACGGTCAGCCAGGGAAACAACAGGATGTTCTGAAATACCATGGCACGGTCCGGTCCCGGTTTTTCGGCCTTTTTTCCCCGGATGTATACCTCCCCCGAGGAAGCTTCCTCTAAACCTGCTATAATATTCAGCAATGTGGTCTTCCCACATTGCCCCGGCCCGAAGACTACAACAAATTCGTTTTCATCCACACTGAAGTTCACATCCTTCAGGACCTGGTTTCCCTCTCCCTCCTTGGTCTGATGGAATGTTTTTGTTAGATTCTTCACTTCTATAAGCGTTCCCATCTACTTCCCCCTCACATTCCAGGCACATAGCTTAGACTCGGCAAAACGCATGACAGAGGCCAGAAACAGGCCGATCAGACCAATCACCACAATACCGGCAAATATCTGCACCATGTTCATGGAACTCTGTCCGGCTAGGATGATCCACCCCACCCCCTCGGAGGAGCGCACCATCTCCGCTGCCAGCACGGCTGCCCATGCGGACCCCAGTGCGACCTGGAGCCCATTAAAGATCTGGGGAACCGCGCTGGGAAGGACAATATGGATAAACAGCTGATTCTCTTTTGTGCCCAGCATCCTTGCCGCACCCAAAAGGTCCGGGTCTACAGCTTTTACGCCATCCATGACGTTTGTCATAATGATCATCACTGCTGTGATAAAAATAATAAAGTACTTGGATCTCTCCCCGATCCCCAGCCAAAGGATCGCCAGGGGAATCCATGCAATCGAAGGAATGGAGCGCAGTAAGAGGTAGAACGGCTTGATAACAGCCTCCCCCACTTTAAACCAGGAAGCACAGAAACCAAGCAGGATTCCGCAGACAGCCGCTGCCACATATCCTACCATAACCCTTGACAGGCTCCAAAGGATATGCTGTCCCAATGCCTGCCTCCCAATGGGAGTCACCAGGCCCTGACCGATGAACTGTATCACTTCCACAGGGCTTGGCATCAGCCTGCCAAAGGACGCTGTACATGATAGGACATACCACAGACCAAACAGGGCGGCCAGGCTTCCTGTGCCCCAGACTAATTTTTGAACACTTTCTCTATTCTTCATCGCTTTTTACCTTTAACCAATATCTTTTCCAACAGCTCCAAGGCAACTGTGAGAAGCGCACCGATCAGGCCGATGGTCAGCATTCCCACAATTACAAGGTCAGGTCTGCCCAGGCTTCTCGCCACTTGGATCATATAACCAAGTCCGCTCTGGGATGCCAGAAGCTCAGCTGCCACAATTCCCAGCCATGCCATGCTCAGGGAAACTTTCAATCCGGTAAAAATATAGGGCAGTGCAGATGGTATGGCAACCTTCCACAGAATTTCACTTTTTCCCGCTCCAAAGATCTGGGCCACCCATATATGGACTTCGTTTGTCTGCTTGATTCCAGAGTAAACATTGACCACAGTTCCCACAAACACATTGACAAATATAATTGCCGCCTTTGCCTTTAATCCAATCCCCAGCCAGACCGTAACCACAGGGATCCACGCAACCCCGGGGATGGTCCTTAAAAAATCAAAGATGGGCCTGACCACATAGTCCACCGGCTTATACCATGCCATAAAAATCCCTGTGGGCAGTCCGGCCGCCACCCCAATCAGGTAGCCGATCACCACTACGATCAGGCTGGCCTTTATATGCCCCAAAAGGGTATTGCCATCCGGAACCTTAGAGGTCAGCTTTACAAAAAATGACTGGACGATTTTGCCCGGCCCTGGCAGCATATTGTGGCGGAATACATGAAAAACATCTGAAATCAGATACCATACCAGCAAAAAGACGAGAATGGACACACCCGATATTACATAATATTTCCATTTAGTATTTTTCTCTCTCATCCTACTTCTCCAGCTTTTTTAATGCATCCTCAACAACATCTGCGGTCGTGTTCTGCTTCAGGGCGTCCAGTACATTTTCTTCCATTGCCCCTGCCTCAACATAACACTGGATCAGTCCCTGCATCCATGCGCCGGTTTCTTTGTCCTTGATATTGGATGCATCCATGTATGTATTCCATCCGCACTCATCCTTGACATCCTTTTCAGAGAAATCACTGCGCCCATGCTCTGTATAAAACTTTGTAACCATTGTCTCCTCATACTCCTGATCCGAGTTTAACTTGGCTGCTGCTTCCAGCCAGGATGCCATAAAATTCACACAGGTATCGTAATTGTCTTTATAGAAATCCTCGCTTACCAGTATGGAATCCTGCTGCGGATTCCCCTGCTGCCTTAATCCGCCAACCAGAACATATCCTTCCTCCATAAGCTTCAGCCCTGCAGAGGGTGATCCCATACATGCCAGATCTCCCTGTCCGGAAACAAAGGCAGTATAGACATTACTGGTTTCCATATTTAGGAAATTTACATCATCTATGCTCAAGCCGTATTTAGATACATAATCAATGGCCATGTAATGTGATATATTTCCCACGGTTCCCAGTATGGTAGCACCGCCTATGGAATCCGCACTCCCTATCAACTCCGGATAGTCGGTCAGGTTCTTTCCTGCCTTTGCGATCTCGCTGTCCGAACGTGCAAATATCCAGGCTCCATCCATCTCATACTCCACATCAGCGATCAGCTTGGCGTTGTAATTGGGAATTGCGATCATTCCTCCTGCACCGATGGGGCCAATGTCCCACTCTCCTGCGCCCAACGCCTCCGCCATGGGTCCCCCTGACGGGAAGTCGATAATTTCAAGCTGATACCCGTATTTCTGATCCAGCTTCTCATCCTTGATAACCTGTAACGGCACGCTCAAATAGTAAGGCATCGCTCCTGCCCGAACGGTTTTCACCCCCGTATCTTTTGTCTCCCCATTTTTGCCGCATCCTGTAAACATGGAACAAACCATCATTGATACCACTGCAACTGCTGCCGTTTTCTTCAAAATACGTCTTATCATGATTCCCTCCTATACATAAGTAATTTAAAAAGTTTTTCATTTTTATTTTTGCTCTATCTATAACCCCATGTTTTGTTGACACGAGTCAATACCGGGCACAATGCTGCTCTTTTTTATTTCACTGCCACAGATGTTCCCATCTCTGTCCATAGAGCAGCACACATCAAATCCCCTCCTTTCTTTCCCGGCATTTCCCTCATAAATCATTCCTGCTGCTGGACTCCCGAATAATCAGCTTCGGGACGATCTGATAATCCTCAACTTTCTGTCCTTTTGACTTTTCGATTAACATGGATATGGCTATATCACCAATCTTCTCTGCGGAAATCTCCGCGGATGTCAATCCAGGGACACAAAAGCGTGATTGAAATGTATTATCAAATCCAACCACTCCCACATCCTCCGGGATGCGAAGCCCCAGCTGTGTAACGCCTTTCACAACACCAATGGCAACCGCGTCATTGGAACACACAAAGGCGTCAGGGCAATCCTCCTTGGAATAGGTATCTGCCACGAACTGGAACGCTTCTTTCGTGTCTGTAATATTATAGGTTATGTCTCCGCTTCGCTCCCTGCCCACCGCATTCCGGTAGTTTCTGGTCTTTTCATCCACCTCATCAGGTTTTCCTGATTTTGCACCTGATATGTAGTGGACATTCCTATAGCCGCCCTTTTCCAAATGGACTGCAATTTCATGAAAAATATTGCTGTAATCAATCTTAATCTGCATAATACGCTGGTCCAGATCACTCCACGCCACATCACGCAAAACCACAACCGGAATCCCCTGCTTTACAATTGCCTCCAGATTCTCTTTCTTAATTTTATTGTTGGATGCAAACAGACCGCTGATCTGATAACTGCAGATCCGTTTTAAATACTCATCATCATCAATTACATTGCTGAATAAGATAAAATATCCCTTTTCATAGGCAGCATTGGTTGCGCGATAAACCAGCTGTGCATAGAAAGGATTTCGTATCTCATTACACAGAAACACAAACTGCTTGCTGTCTTTGATCTTTAAGCTTCGTGCAATCTGGTTCGGACTGTAATTCAGCTTTTCTATAGCCTCCTGGATGCGCTTTCTGGCCTCCGCACTGACATACCCATTGTTATTAATATAATAAGAGACGCTTGCCGCCGATACTCCGGCCTCTCTTGCCACGTCTTTTCTTGATGCCATCCTATTCTCCCATCCCATACTTTTGTTCCGTTTATTATAAGCACAGTATAGCCCAAGTGTTGACTCGTGTCAATACATGGAGTATATTTTATTAAAAAATATTGCTTTGTTAATTATATCCACATCTTATTGCAGTCCGCAGCAATCTAGTGTAATATTATTACAGTTATTTCTATAGACATGGGCTATTATTGCATCACATTTATCAGGAGGTTCTGTTATGGATATACTGGTCTTTGGGATTGCCGCAGCCGCATCCTATTGGTATGAAACAGAGGTATTTTTGTTTTTTGGCTGTGTATACGTTATGTGCAGTTTTTTATATAAGTGGTATATACCTCTGGTGGAGTCCTGGCCGCCTGAACGCGGGAAGACGGGACGCTGGATTTTGGGCTGTCTGCCCCCAATCTCCTTTGTGATCATTCTCTTTGTTCTTCTTACCATGGCCTCCTATGATGTGGTTGGAATTTGGGTTGTGTTTTATATTGTAATGGGGTATGCGTGGCTCAGAGGCGGAGTTTATATGCTGGAGTGCCTGGATCTGTCCTGGCCCTTTGATGCGGTCTACCTGGATAACAAGGCGGCGGTCTTCCCGGCAGCCGGAGGATTTGTGGGCATAACCCTTATCTATGCGGGAGCCAACACAGGTGATGGCCCCGGCTGGTGGGTTGTTCTGTTTGCTGCAGGTCTGGGGTTAGTAGCCTGGCTTGGACTGGCACTGCTGATTAATGTCTCAGTCCGTATATCTGAGCGTGTCAGCGTGGACCGTGATATGGGAAGCGGCATCCGTTTCGGGGCGTATCTGACCGCCAGCAGCATGATACTGGCCTATGCGTCCGGAGGAGACTGGACCTCCGTCCAAGCTACGCTCCTGGAATTCACCATTGGATGGCCGGTCCTCCCCCTCATGCTGTTTTTTCTTCTGGCAGAATGGTTTTACATACAGCCTTCCCATTCCCTTGTGGATGACGGCCCGCGGGTGGATCTGCTTCCGTCCATTCTATTGGGATGTGTTTACCTGTCTTATGCATCAATTGTGCTTTTATTTTTTCACCGGATATCTGAACGTGTATCCGGCCGGGTGTTCCTGTGAGCGGGGCGGGTGTTCCTGTGCGCGGGGCGGGCATTCCTGTGAACGGAGCGGGCATTCCTGTGCGCGGAGCGGTGTTGGCCCGTATCCCTTCGGAGCAGTATTCGGATTACCGCTACGAGGCAATTTTCCGGGCATACAAATGGGATCCTCAGGTGGAAGACCACAACACAGTGGCCGAACATGTGGTCCTACTTGACAAGCAGACGGCCGGCCGGCTGGAACATTGGGCGGAACAGCTGTCCGCAGAGACCATGGCGATGGAGCAGGCCATGGCTGGCCGGACCGATTTAGTGAAAAAACTGGGATTTCCCTCAAAAATAAAAAAGGCTATTCCCAAAATAGACAACTATTCCCGGGAAAAACATATACGGCTGATGCGTTTTGACTTTCATCCCACCACTGAGGGCTGGTCGGTGTCAGAAGTCAACAGCGATGTTCCTGGAGGATTAGCGGAAGCGTCTGTGCTTCCGCGGATCGCACAGCAGTATTTTCCCCGACATGAACCCCGCGGTCATGTGGCCCACAGCCTGCTGGAGGCATTTCAAAAAAGGACCCAGCCAGGAGCAAGGATTGCCTTTGTCCATGCCACCTCCTACGCGGATGACCGTCAGGTCATGCAGTTTTTAGGAGATTATTTTGAACAAAATGGATACCGCTCCCTATATGCCGCTCCCGACCATCTGGTCTGGAAGGAGGATCGTGCCATGAGTCTGATTCAGGGTAAGGAAGGACCTGTGGGCGGGATAGTACGCTTCTATCCGCTGGAATGGCTTCCCAATCTTTCCAGAGGGACGGACTGGAGCGGTTATTACCGTACTCAGACACCGTCCTGCAATCATCCCATCGCTATTTTTGCCCAGTCCAAGCGGCTGCCTCTTATATGGGATGAACTGGGGATTAAGCTGCCCGCCTGGAAGTCGTTGCTTCCTGAAACCCGTGCTCCTGAAATCCGCATTCCCGGGTCCGGGGACCCGGGGGACGACTGGATCTATAAGCCGGCTCTGGGCCGTGTGGGGGAAGGTATCTCCATCCGGGAGGCATTGACGCCAAAAGAATACCGGCAGATCCAAAGGGATGTGCGCCGGCACCCCAAAGACTGGGTCATGCAAAAGCGGTTTCAAAGCAAACCGGTTGCAGGAGAGGATGGAGAAAGTTTCCATCTCTGTGTGGGAGTGTTTACAGTGGATGGAAAAGCAGCGGGTTTCTATGGGCGCATCAGCTCCTATCCCCGCATTGACGCCAGGGCAAAGGACATTCCCCTTCTGGTGGAAAAGGAGGATCGAACCAATGAATGACAATTACAGTACATACCGGATCTGGGCGCCGGACAATGCCCTGTGGACCCAATGGGCCAAACCGGTGCTGTTCTCCCAGGCTATGCATGGAAGTCCCCAGGAACTGACCATCCCCGGTGTTAAATGGGCCCCCTATTCGGACGGCAGAACTGCTCTGTTTGTGGATCTGCCGGGAAAAAGAAGCGTACTGGAAGGGCTTGCCCTGGCACGGATGGGTCCTTCATCCTGGCTGCGTCCAAAAGAAACACGGGAGGAGCATCCTCACGGATACGCAGACCGCGGAGGTAATCCGCGCCTTGGTACAGGGCTTTTGCCACCGGTGTTACATCCACGGCCATGGTCCCTTCGCCTGCGCCGTAAACGCCGTTATAGAGCGGCACGGGACAAGGGTCCTGCCCGTCAGCCGGGCAGATATGATAACCGCTGGTGTGTCTTCCCCCAGGATGCGCCCTCGGCTGATTTTCTGGCATCCCACGGTATCGGCTCCATCTATGTCCGAGCCAATAAGATACAAAATGATCTGGCCCACATACTCCTGCGCTATCAGAAGAGCGGAATCCGGATCTATCAGGTCGGTGATAACAATATGCCAAAAGAGCTGACAGTCGTACGGCCTTCCCATTTTGAAAGTTTCCTGTATCGTTTTCTCGCCACGCTGGGTCTGACCAGAAATGCAGCCGGCGGATTCGGCGGAACGGTTCCGGAACCTACGCAAACCTCCGGTGGCCGCCATTATGGCATTGGATGATATTCTCTGCCATAACAGAACTTCATATGTGCAAAAGAATCCCGGATCGCAGATGATCCGGGATTCTTAAACATTTTATTTAACATGATTTATGTATGCCAGAGCTGCATCCAGGCATCCGTCCACTCCGATCAGCCCGCTGTTAAGGCAGATATCATATGCCTCCATCTTTCCCCATTCAATGGGGGAATAATACTCGTGGTAAGCCTTACGCCTTCTGTCCACAATATTGATTCCGCCTCTGGCCTCATCTCTGGAAAGTTCCGGGTTCAGTGACATGATCCTCTTGATCCTGCTCTCCATATCTGCAAACACGAAAATGTTCACAGCATGTGGCAGTATGGCGTCAGCGCAGCGTCCAACGATTACACAGGAGCCCTTTTCCGCCAGTGATTTAATGACTGTTTCCTGTACCGCATAAATGCGCTGGGTCATGGCGATCTGGTATTCCGGCTCAATAAGGCGGGTGGAATAATTGTCCAAATCCGGCTCCACCTCATCATTTGCCTCCAATATAGATGGTTCAATGTTGCCCTCTTTGGCGATCATGGCGATCAATTCCTTGTCATAGAAGGGAATCCCCAGCTTCATTGCCAGCTTTTCCCCCAGCTCACGTCCCCCGCTGCCATATTGGCGGCTGATCGTAATTGCTCTGTTCATAAACAGTACCTCCTCCTGCTTTATTAGTTGGTGCTACATATGTTCCTCATCATAATGCGCCCTGACACCGCCAATAAACTTAGGCCTGGTCCTGGCACACACTACATGGGCACTGCCGATCTCCTTTGTCTGGATGCGCACAGGCACGGCCACATCCCTCAAATGCATCCCAATAAGAGTGTCTCCTATATCAATCCCCGCATGTGCCTTAATATGCTCCACTGCCACGGGATGCTCCAATACCGCGTATGCTGCTGTCGCAAAGGAGCCGCCTGCCTTCAGCTGGGGCACCACGTTCACCGTTTCATATCCGTAGTGCTCCGCTGCTTCCTCCTCCAGGATCAGTGCACGGTTGAGGTGTTCACAGCACTGGGCTGCCAGGAATATTCCAAGGGGCTTAAGTTCCTCATTCAACGCTGAAAAAACAGCCATTCCAATATCACCGTTAGAGTGGGAGCCAATTTTAAAGCTGTCTATCTCACTGGATGAGCATCCCACCACCAGAATCTGTCCTGGCTTTAAGCGAGCCACCTCAAGAAGTTCCCCCAGCACCTGCTTTACCTGATTCTTAATGTCCTCCAACTCAATTGATTCCATCACATCCATCGCCTTCATTCCTTTTTATATTAATATTGATTTGTTATTAAAAGCTCCACGGCAAGCCTGTCCTGAAGCTTACCTGTCTTTACCCCTTCCTCCGCGTCCACGCAGAGGTTCACATAGGATAAGATCTGTTCCCGTGAAAATGTCTTGGCCTGCATCATGATCTTCCCGGCCACAAAGGGCTGCAGTTTAAGCTTTGACGCTATGGCGCCCTTCTCCAAACCCTTCCCCATCAGTTCCTTCACCTGCAGGATCTGATTAAACTGCCTTGCAATAAGAAAAAGTATGCGCATAGGCGGCTCCTTCAGGGTCAACAGATCCTCGTACAGATCCATGGCCTTCCTGGTCTGCCTGCCCGCTATGGCTGTGATCATATCAAATATCTTGTTAGTCACCTGGGTTGTGCAGATGATCTCCACATCCTCATCCGTGATCACATCCCTGCCCAGCGTATAGCTGATCAGCTTTTCCAGTTCTGAACTTATGTTCTCCATGTCATCCCCTGTCTTACTGAGGAAAAATTCCATGGTCCGACCAGTGATCTTTTTTCCGTTCTTAGACAAAATACCGGCTGCCCATCTTGCCAGCTGTCCTGCATCCTGATGGGATAGTTCAGCGGCATAGCCGTGCTTTTTCACTGCCTTATATAGTTTGCTCCGCTTATCTACTTCTGATTCCACAAAAATGAGACATGTGCTTTCAGGGATCCGCTCCATATATTGAGTCATGTCCTCAGCTCCCTGCCCGCCTTTGAAGAATCCGCTGTCCTCCATGAGGATCAGACGCTTTTCTGCAAAAAACGGCATGGTATCGGAAAGGCTGATGATCTCATTCACATTCATGCCCTTTCCCTCATAATAGTTATAATTCATGGTATCCCCGTCCGTGATGGCATCCTTTAAACGGTTTTTAAAACTCTTTTTTAAAAATGCTTCTTCGCCGAACAAAAGATACACCGGTTTAAAACTATGATCCTTTATGTCCTGGTTCAATGTCTGCATATGCGGGTCGTCCTTCCATATTCTGTATTAAGTATAACATGGACGGGTAATTTTGTCACTAAGCACCCGGAAACAAAGCTTAAGGACTGGCCGCACGGAAAGTGGCAGGACACTGCAGGGCATGGAATCTGCCAGTATGTAACAGGGTTAGGGGACGGGAGGGATCCAAACGCAATCATTAGCAAAAGTGTCTCTTATGTGCTCATGTCATACCACCCCCTTTCGGAGATGGAAGCCACCCGGCAGTAGGAACTGCCTATATAAAGTATATAAAATGGTAAACCGGATGTAAAAGGTGTTTTAAGAAAAATCTCTCCCTTGTCCATTCTTTGATTTTATAGTAAACTTTACCTATTAAATTTAGATGGAGATATAAGAATGACTAACCAAAACAAAGGCACCATCAATATCCTTTTCGTTTGCCACGGCAATATGCTCCGAGGCATTCCAATAAGATTAAATAGTTGAATATATGCAAGGAAAAATGCAAGAGAAACACTGAAAAATTATGATTGACAGGCGAACCGAAAATGGCTTATAATAAAGGTACAAAAAAGGCAGTTCACTCCAGTGAGTGGCTTCCAAGTTTATAATCTAATTAAAAATAGTCACTAGGCTTGGTAGGCGGGTGACTATTTTTTTGTACCTATAATCATAACAACAAGTACTCCAAACGCAATCATTAAAGAAAGTGTCTCATATGTACTCATGCTATACCACCCCCTTTCGGAGATGGAAGTCACCCAGCAGTAGGAACTGCCTACATAAAGTATATTAAATGATAAACCGGATGTAAAGGGTGTTTTAAGAAAAATCTCGCCCTTGTCCATTCTTTGATTTTATAGTAAACTTTACCTATCAAATTTAAATGGAGATACAAGAATGACTAACCAAAACAAAGGCATTATCAATATCCTTTTCGTTTGCCACGGCAATATGCTCCGAGGCGTTCCAATAGGGTTGAATGTATATGAAAAGAAAATGCAATAGAAGCACTAAAAAATCATGATTGACAGATGAGCTGAAATCGGCTTATAATTAAGGTACAAAAAAGGCAGTTCACTCCAGTGAGTGGCTTCCAAAGTATAATAACTAAAAAATAGTCACATTTGCTCTGGTAGGCGGGTGACTATTTTTTTGTACCTATAATCATAACGATAAGTACCCCAAACGCAATCATCAAAGAAAGTGTCTCATATGTACTCATGTTATACCACCCCCTTTCGGAGATGGAAGTCACCCAGCAGTAGGAACTGCCTGTACCAATTATACAAGATGGGAAACAGGCTGTAAATAGAAGAATAAAAAAGAAATACTTGTTCAAAGCATGAACTTATAGTAGACTTTAGCTATCAAAAAGTAACGGAGATATAGTATATGGCTAAGCAATTTAATAATAACATTAAGATACTTTTCGTCTGCCACGGCAGTATCTGCAGAAGCCCCATGGCTCTGTACTATTTCAAAGACCTGGTCCGCAAGAAAGGACTGGAGGATATGTTCTATCTTGACTCCGCAGCCACATCCACTGAGGAGATTGGCAACGGAGTCCATCATGGTACCCGTGAGAAACTCCGACAGGCCGGTATCAGCTGCCAGGGCCATCACGCCAAGCAGATGACACGCCAGGATTATGAAACTTACGACTATCTTATAGGCATGGATGACTGGAATATCCGCAATATGAACCGCATCACCGGCGGGGACCCGGACCACAAGATTTATAAACTTATGGGATTTACCGGAAATGACAGGGATGTGGCTGATCCTTGGTACACAGGTGACTTTGAAACCACATGGCAGGACATCACCGCCGGATGCAACGCTCTGCTAGAGCTGATTGGACGCACCAGGTAATGCCGCGGCCTGCTGCTATGGAAAATAACTGCAAATCAGTTCTTTTCCATCTGTCCATAATATGACCGCGCCGCCGATTCCTGTTTCCATAACAGGAATACGGCGGTTTTTCATGCGGTCAATCACTTCCTTTGAAGGATGTCCATAGGAATTACCCCTGCCATATGAGATAACAGCAAGCCCCGGGCTGAGATACTCTAAAAACTCCTCTCCCGTGGATGTGCCGGAACCATGGTGGGCGGTTTTCAGCACCTGAACATGACTTAAATGTTCCTGCTGCAGGCTTCCGCCCACTCGTGCCGCCTCCAAAAGCCCTCGCTCCTGCTCCGTTCCCATATCCCCGGTAAACAACATGTGGAAATCCCCATAGTCAGCGCAGACAACCAATGAATGGGCGTTGCGGTCATCCGCCTTTACATACTTCCCTCCTGCATACAGGCAGGTCATCCTCAGATTCCCGGCCTGTATCTGTTCTCCCGGCCCCATATAATGGACTCTTCCTCCTCCCAACTCAGCTGCCTGCTCCAGCCGTTCATACACCTCCTGTCCCTTTCCCGGGGACGGCAGGATCAGATTTCTCACCTTGATATCCCGGGATTCCTCCAATAGGTATAAAATCCCGCTTATATGGTCATTGTCCCCATGGCTTACCACTGCAAAATCAATCATTGTAACCCCCATGCTTTTCAGACAGGGTTCCATGGTCCTGTTCCCCAGACTTTTATCACTGCTGCTTCCTCCGTCTATGAGAACTGTGTAATTTCCAGTTCGCATCAGTATCCCATCCCCCTGTCCCACATCCATCACAGTCACTTCCAGCCCCTTCACATGACGTGGGAATAAAAGCAAAAAACACAGCCCATACAGACCGCCGGACATAACCAGAAAGAACCAGGGCGCTGACCATATCCTGTTCACAAAAATATGCTCATCTTTAACTCGTTTTTCTTTTGACCACATGGCCCTTTGCTGCTCTACTCTCCCTTTTTGTTGCTCTCCCCTCTCTTTTGGATACTTTTCTCCCTTTTTTTGCCGCATGGCCCTCATGTTCCGCTGTTTCCATACGATTAGCACATGTAACCCCACCGCCATGCCTGTACTGTAAAGCCCAAGCTGGCCCCAGGAGGGCCTCCCCATTACCAGACAATATCCCGGAAGTTGTTCCACCTGCCTGCATAACCATTCATACAGGCTGAGCACATAATGGCCTGCTCCCACTGCCGCCATCCCCCCAGTCAGCCAGACACTCCCCAGCATAATTCCCAACAGGCCGGAATACATAAGCACCGCAATGAGAGGTATCACCAAAAGATTCAGAAAAATACCATATAGCGGATGCTGATAATAGTGATATAATACCACAGGCGTAAGTACGATCTGTACACACAGACTGATCAGTATCGTATTCTCATATCCCTGTTTTACATCAAATCCTGTTTTTAGACAATTTCCAAGGCCGCCAATGGACAGCACCGCGCCAAAAGACAGTTGGAATCCGCTTTGGTACAGGAGATAAGGTGATTTCCAAAGCAGCAGCAATGCTGCAAGTCCCAGTGCGGACAGGGTGTCATAGCTTCTCCCTTCCTTTGCGGCCAGCCACAGACACAGGATCATAATAACAGCCCTTACAGCAGAGCCTGAACTTCCTGTCAATATACCATAACTTATGACCAGGACAGCGGATAGGGCTCCGGCCTTTCCAAACCCCAGGCCAATCCTCCGTATCAGAAGATAGATCCCGCCCCCAATAATTGCAAGATGCTGGCCGCTGACCGCCAGCAGGTGAGAGATGCCATGGCGCTGATACATGGTCCTGACCTCCGGCTCCATCCCCGATGTATCCCCCAGCAGAACAGCTTTAAATATGGCACTGTCCTCGGGAGTGCAGATTGTATCCAAAATATTGGCACATCTAGTCTTAAACTTCAAAAGAAATACCTGGTAAGGCACAAAATCCGCCTCTATTACTTCCAGCTTTTCTCCAAACATTCTGCACACAGTTCCTTTGGAGCGGTAATAGGATTGAAAATCAAATTCCCCTGGATTCCTGGGCTTCTCCATAACATCCAGCTTTCCCTTAAGTTCCACTGTCATGCCGGGAAGCGGCTGCGTTTCCAGTTCCGGCTGCGTTTCCAGTTCCGGCTGCGTTCCCGATGACGCATGTATTCCGGAGTCCTCCTTGGAAATCCCCAGCCCTGCCTCATCCATATAAACAATCACCCGGTCCAATTCCTCCGCCCTGTTTCCCGCTCTCGCCCGTACGTCTTCCATCATCATGGTAACCGTTCCATCCCCGTGTTCCATCCATATGATACGTCCGCGAAGGGTAAGCCTCACCCCTGCTAATTCTCCGGCCGCAGCAGCCTCCTGATCAAGGCGGCTCCGCTCCCATTTTCCCCGTCCAAATCCAGCTGTTCCCCCTAAAAACAGTAAAACCAAACAGAGCAGAAGCGCCCTTTTACCAGCACTCCTGCCCTGCATATTATTACCCGGATCATTGTCACAGGGATTTTTTCTTAAAATCCCGTACATCCACACTCCCGCCACCCCCGCAGCGGCACAAGTCCACCACAGAGCTGCCCGGAATACCGCTTCATGATCCTGCAGGGCCAGCACCTCTCCAAGTACGAAACCAACTGCTAATACAATAAGCGGTCTTTTCATATTCTGTTTTCCTATTGATCCTTCCTTTGATTTTCTGTTTTCCCTTTTCTCTCTTGGATCCCCAACTCCATAACACTTTATTTCCTCACCCTGATGTTTTTACTGCGCCCCCTCTATATAATCCTGGCTTTTCTCAAAGGGGGTGTTCAGGGATATCACATCCCGGAACATCACGTTCTGGGAGCCGTTAACCATGATCTGTACCTTGGTCACTGTGGTCATCTCGGACAATGAATCCACAATGGAATAAATGGGCACATACTCGCTTACCGGCAATGAGGTGTTCAGAAATGCGGAATCAAAATTAATATAACACACATTGTCAGTGACGGACAAGCTTAAGATCTTGCAGTCAGAGGGCAGGGTGGGATGACGGCCTTCCTGGCCCGGTCCTGCTATAAGCTGTTCCACCACCAGCTGTTCCAGGGATGTGTTGATATTGTGCACCACTTCCCTCTTTTCCTCCAGCAGCTTATTCCCTGTTTCATCTGCAAAATACAGGGTCAGCTCCGTCTTCTCATATGCGTTCACATTGCTGGTATTCATAATGAAATCAGTGGATGCCAGCATACCCACAGGGTTTCCCTGGCGGTCCATAAGGGGCTGGTCACCACAGTAAATATTGATATAATCCACCCCCGGGATCTGGGTCAGCGTCCTGGTCAGGGCTGCCCGGCACAGGATCTCCCGTTCCGGCTTCATACCCGTATAGTTCACATCAAAATACAGGTACAGAACCTGTTCCTCCTGACGGCTGCCCTGATAGGCCACCTTGTCTATGAGCGCGGCCTGGCAGTCCAGCTCCTTGGGAACATGGAGGAATTGTTCCATCAGTTCATCCACCAGCGCCTCCTTATCCGTTGCCTCTGCCTCATACTCCCTGGGAACCAGCTTGGTTGTGGCTGTATTCAGATAATAGATCAGGTATTTGCCTTCCTCCGGGGTCGGTCTTGGCATCTCCTTTTGACTGCATCCCGCCAGAAGGCCGGACAATATCACAGACAAAAACAGTATTTTCTTTATTCCGGCTCCACTCATGACTTCACCTCCTGCCGCAGCACATAGGTAAGGGGAATCCTCATACTGAACGTAGTCCCCTCTCCCGGCGTGCTCTCCACGTCAATGATGCCATGATGCATCTGTATCACGTTTTTCGCAATGGCAAGGCCCAGGCCTGTGCCTCCTACTTCCCTGGAACGCGCTTTATCCACCCGGAAAAAGCGCTCGAAAATATGCTCCAGGGCATCCTCAGGAATGCCGATCCCAGTATCCGTCACCTTTACATAGAAATACTTGTGATCCGCGTCCAGGGTAACCCGTACATTGCCGGAATCCCTGTTATATTTAATCGCATTTTCCACCAGGTTGGTGATGGCCAGGGATATCTTCACACGATCCACATCTGCTGTCACTTCCCGGATACTTTCCAGGACCAGCTCCACATTTCCCCGCTTTGCAATGGGACGGAGGCGCTTGAGGATCAATTCCAGTTCCCCATTGATATTCACCTGTTCAATGTTCATCTGGCTTTCCGCTGATTTATCCATCTTAACCAGGGTGAGCAGATCCTCAATGATCTGATTCTCCCGGTCAATCTCATCTGAGATATCTGTCATAAACTCCCGGTACAGTTCCACCGGCACCTCCTCCATTCCCATCAAGGAATCCGCCAGTACGCGGATGGAGGTAATGGGTGTTTTCAGTTCATGTGATACATTGGACACAAATTCCTGCCGTGACTGGTCCACTGCTTTCAGCTTGCTCAGCGATTTCTGGACAGCCTGGGACAGCTGTGTCGTCTCCCTGTAGGTGTTCTCCGTAATATCCGCATCCAAGTCCCCCTGGGCCACCCGGTCAAAGGACAGCTGAAGCTTCTTAAAGGGCCGCATCAGAATATGTACGGCCACCACTGCCAGAACTCCCATGGCAAGACAGATAAACACAAGGAATAAGTTGGATTTACCCATCACCTTATCGGTGAGGGAAAGGATATTCTCTGTTGATGCAGTAACCACGATAACCCCGTAAATGTTCTTCTCATTGGCCGGATCATACACGGGAATCGTCTGTGCCAGGTACTGCATGTCCTTATTATAGTGGCTGCTGTTCTCACCTTTAAAACATTTGATGACTTCTTCCGAAATATAGAACTTTCCTGTTGAAAGGTTGAAGGTGTCTGTGATCACACGGAAATTGGAGTTTACGATCACGATCCTTCCATTATACACATCGGAAATCGCCTGCATCTGGCTGTCCAGTGCAGTATTGTTCTTTTTCTCCGCCGTCATATAGCCTGAGCGGGTCATCTTGTTGCTCAGGATCACACACTGGTTCTGGATCTCAATGGTTCTTGCATCCAGCTGTCCCTGATTAAATGACCCCAGCATC
Source organism: Enterocloster citroniae (assembly GCF_040545455.1). Classification (NCBI taxonomy): domain Bacteria; kingdom Bacillati; phylum Bacillota; class Clostridia; order Lachnospirales; family Lachnospiraceae; genus Enterocloster; species Enterocloster citroniae. The sequence goes on from NZ_JBEPLZ010000008.1 coordinate 84,760, forward strand.
ACCACTGCCTGAAGAAACAGTGGGATCAGCGCCGCAGCGATCATAATGATCGCCAGGGGCACTTTCATGCTCATGCCATAGGTACGGACCTTATCCATAAATTTCACTTTGGGCACTTAATCCAGCTCCTTTAACATTCCGGTACACGCAACAGCCAGAGCCCCCGGCCCTATATGGCAGCCAATGCTCAGTGAAAGAGGGGCCACAAATACAGGGGCTGACGGATACAATTCCCTGACCGTTTCCTTCAGTTCTTCCGCCGCCTCTTCATTGCATGTATGAGCGATCTGCAGGTAAGTATGGAATGCGTTCTTATCCCCCAGCCGTTCCTCCAGATCATGGGCAAGGGCCGTCAGCATAGTAGTCCTGGCCTGCTTCATGGTCCTGGCCTTGGAAAATGCATCCAGCTTTTCGCCCTCAATGGTGAGCACGGGCTTGATCTTTAACAGGGTTCCAAGAGCCGCGGCGGCAGGGGTAATCCTACCACCCTTTCTCAGATACTTCAGCGTATCTACCGTAATATAAATAATACTGTTAAATTTGGTTTCTTCCAATATATTCTTAATTTCCCCGGCCCTGTAACCTTTTGCCGCCAGATCCCTGGCATCCAGAGCCGACTGCCTCTGGGTCACGGAAATGCGCTGGTTATTCACCACCTGCACCCTGCCGTCATACTCATCAGCCAGCATCATGGCTGTCTGGCAGGAACCGCTTAACCCGCTGGACATGGGAATATATACAATCTCATCATATTCTTTTAACAGGTTGTCCCACAACTCCAGAACATCCTTGGGAGACGGCTGGGACGTGGTAATGTCCGCCCCCTCCTCCATCCGTTTATAAAACTCCTGATGGGTCAGGTCAATGCCCTCATAATACACTTCCCCATTAATCATAAAAGGCATGGGAAGCACATGGATTCCCAGCTCCCTTGCTTCATTCTGCGTAACTCCGCTGTTGCTGTCCGCAACAATAGCAATACTCATACTATAAAATCTCCTTTATGCAATTCCCTGATTTAATCGGTTCGCTGTGTTGTACAGCTGATAATACATTCCTTTTTTTTGAAGAAGGGCCTCATGGTTTCCTTCCTCCACGATCCTGCTGCCGGACAGCACAAGGATCCTGTCCGCCCCCTGTATGGTGGTAAGGCGGTGGGCGATGGTGAATGTGGTACGCCCTTTTGCCAGCTTTTCCAGGGATTGGGATACAAGGAATTCACTCTCATTGTCAAGAGCAGAGGTGGCCTCGTCCAGGATCAGGATAGCAGGATTCTTTAGGAACACTCTGGCAATGCTGATCCGCTGCTTCTGTCCGCCGGACAGCTTTACGCCCCTCTCTCCCACATACGTATCATATCCATCCTGGAGCTCGCTGATAAACTCATGGGCTCCCGCCATCCTGGCTGCCTCAATCACTTTCTCTCTGGACGCCCCGGGACATCCGTAGCTGATATTCTCATAGACAGAACCTGAAAACAGATACACATCCTGCTGAACCACACCAATGTTGGACCGCAGGCTGCGCAGGGTCACCCCCCTGATATCCTGGCCGTCAATGGTAATACTTCCTGAAGCAGCATCATAAAACCTGGGCAGCAGGTTGCACAGAGTGGTCTTACCCCCTCCTGAAGGTCCCACCAGGGCAATCCTCTCCCCCGGCTCTACTGTTAAATCAATATCCTGCAATACAGGCGCATGATCGCCCGGGTAGGAAAAACTCACATGGTTAAAGACAATTTTCCCCTTCACGTGTTCCAGCATCTTCGCATTCCTGCAGTCCCTTATATCAGGCACAACATCCATGATCTCCTGAAAACGTTCAATTCCCGTCATACCGCGCTGAAACTGCTCGGCAAACTCAATGATCCTTCGGATCGTGGTGAGAAGCGTGGTTACGTACAGCGTATAGGCCACAAGATCTCCGGCCTCTATCTTCCCCTGTATCATAAAAATGCCTCCGGCCACAATAACCACCACATACATCAGACCGTCAAAGGATCTGGTGGTGATCTGAAATGCAGCCATATAACGGTACGTATATTTTTTAATATCCATAAAAGCCTGATTGCCTTTTCCAAACTTGGCAATCTCCACCGGCTCATTGGCAAAAGCCCTTACAACCCTGTTTCCAAGAAGAGCGTCCTCAATCTGGGCATTGAGTTCTCCGATCTGGTTGCGCTGTCTGCGGAAGGCTTCCTTTACTTTCATGTTAAACCAGATGCAAGACACCACCATAACGGGGATCAGCACAAAGATCAGCAGGGTCAGTTCCAGATCGATTCCTGAAAGGATGATAAACGAAACCACTGTCTTAAGGGCGGCAATAAAAAACTCCTCGGGACAGTGATGGGCAAACTCTGTCACATCAAAAAGATCACTTGTAATACGGGACATGATCTGTCCCACCTTGGTGCTGCTGTAATAACTGTCAGACAAGCGCTGAAGATGCTCAAATGCGTCCTGGCGCATGTCTGTCTCAATGTATACCCCCATCACATGGCCGGTGTAAGCCATATAGTAGGCTGCAAAGGAATCGATGATCCGAAGCACCAGATACAGACCGCCGATCCTCACCACAACGCCCACCGTGATCGCGGCAAGGTCCTGCATTCCCTGATTTGTAATATAGCGCAGCATAAGCGGAAACACCAGCTCCCCTAATGTGGTCAGGGCAGCGCAGAATAGATCGAACAATAAAATCCCTTTATATTTGCCGTAGTAAGGCAAAAAACGATTTAGAAGCCTTCTTGTCCTCATACCCCTCTTTTCACTCACATCAACCGACTCCTGTTTTGTTCCGCCCGTGCCATTTAACATTGCCTGTGATATAAAGCACTATCTTTCATTCTATCCTATTTCCCAGAAAAATGGAAGGGCTATTTTGCCTTCAGATGTTCATAAATCAACCGTATATTGTCAATCAGCTCCGGATGGATGAAATCCTTCTGATAAACCATGTCGATCTGGCGCACCATGGTGGAATTCTCAATGGGGATGATCGCCAGCCGTCCGCTGGCAAGTTCCTCGCGGCACGCGCTTTTTGCGATGATCGTTATCCCCAGATCCATGCTTACCAGCTCCTTGATCATGGACACATTATCCAGTTCCATCATAACATTAAATTCAGAGAGGCTCATATCCCTGGCACCCAGGTGCTTTTCAAACAGCTGCCTTGTGCCTGCACTCTGGCTCCTTAATATCAGCTTCTCATGGCGGATTTCCCGCAGGGATACGGTCTTGGCCCTGGCCAGCCGGTGGATGGGGGATACAGCCAGACACAGGTAATCCGTGTCCAACGTGGTGGTGACCAGGGCGTCATCCGGCACTGCGCCTTCCACCACTGCAAAATCAAGCTCATACGCCTTTAAGCGGGTATAAATTTTTTGAATGGTATTAACACCAATATTTATATGTATGCCGGGATTCTCATTGCAAAGGGTGGCCAGTACCTGGGGAATGATGGTCTCGCCTGCGGTTGGCGTGATGCCCACATTCAGGTGGCTGGTCTCAGTCTTGCTGTCCTCAATAGCCTGCCACGCATTGCTGTACACAGCGGCTGCCCTGCGGGCGTACTGGACCAGGATCTTACCCTGGGGTGTCAGTTTTAGTTTGTTTTTGTCTCTATAAAATATTTTAATGTCGAACTCATTTTCCAGCATACGTATCTGGTGGCTTACGGCCGGCTGTGTCAGATTCAGCTTCTGAGCAGCCTTGGTATAACTTCCAGTCTCGATCACCGCCAGCAATGTTTTTACTTTTACATCAAACACAGTCCCGTCCCCCTCATAAATATAAATATTTTTTATGTACCAATTAATTAATATCATTTGATTTTATCACCAAATACTACTATAATCAAGCAAAACAAAAAGGAACAGGGTAAAAATATACGCCCTGTCCGCAGAAAGGAGTGTTCCATATGGCACTGTATTTATCAAATCTGGGGGCAGCAGGAATCATATTAAGCATCGCAATCATGCTGGCATCCGGCTTTCTGCTGACTCGTATCACAAAGAGGCTTCACCTTCCTAATGTTACCGGTTATATTATTGCGGGAGTCATCATCGGGCCCTGGTGCCTGAATCTGGTTCCCTCACAATATATAGAACAGATGGACTTTGTCACGGATTTAGCTCTTGCGTTTATCGCGTTTGGGGTGGGAAGATATTTTAAGCTCTCCGCTCTGAAGGCAAATGGAAAAAACATGGTTATCCTCACGCTGTTTGAGTCGCTGATGGCCGGCGTGTTCATTACGGTTTCCATGCTGCTTTTAGGATTGTCCCTGTCCTTCAGCCTTCTTCTGGGCGCCATTGGCTGCGCCACAGCACCGGCCTCCACCATTATGACCATCCGTCAGTACAAGGCCAAAGGCCCATTTATTGACACCATTCTTCAGGTGGTAGCACTGGATGACGCGGTAGCGCTGGTGGCCTTCAGTGTCTGCGCTGCATTTGTTCAGGCAAGTTCAGGTACCGGAGCCGTGTCCATTTCCCAGGTAGTCATTCCCGTGCTGCTCAACATAGCCGCACTTGTCATGGGCGCTGTTTCCGGGATCGTACTCAGCCGGATGATCAACAAACGCCGCAGCAAGGATCACAGTCTGGTCCTGGCCTGCGTTACCATCATGGGCGTGGCAGGTGTCTGCTCATCCATGAATGTTTCGCCCCTTTTGGCCTGTATGGCATCCGGCACAGCCTACATCAATGCCAGCGGCAACAAGCATCTGTTTAAGCAGCTGAACCAGTTTACACCGCCCCTTTTGGTAATGTTCTTTGTACTGTCCGGAATGCGGCTTTCCATCCCCAGTCTGGCTGCCGCAGGCACCATTGGCGTCATCTACTTCCTGGTGCGCATTGCAGGCAAGTACGCTGGTTCCACCGTAGGGGCAGCCGTTATCCATGCATCACCGGAGATCCGCCGCTACTTTGGCCTGGCCCTGATTCCCCAGGCAGGTGTATCCATTGGCCTGGCGGTTCTCGGCCAGAGAATGCTTCCCGCTGAAAGCGGGCTCATGCTGTCCACCATCATCCTGTCCAGCGGACTGCTCTATGAGATGGTCGGACCTGCTTGCTCCAAGATAGCCATAAAACTGTCCGGAAGTATACCGGATAAGGAAAAATGTACAAAAAAAGAGAAGAAGGGGGATGGAGGTGAAATGGAGGAGACTGTTTCTGCGCAGGCAAGGCATGTGGTGGTTTGAGGGATTGGAATAAAGCCGCGGGACTGGCCTGCATGGGTGAAGGACGGATCATAATAATGAAACAGCCGGAAATAATGCTGCTGGCCAAAATTAATTGGTGGATGCGGCTTTATTTCCGGCTGGCTTTGTGTTTCATGTCAGATAGGAGTAAATTTCGTGATTATTTTACCAGGAGTGACGTTCCGGTCATCTCCCCCGGCTGCTCCATGCCCATAAGTTGGATCAGGGTAGGGATGATGTCACACAGTGCTCCGCCTTCGCGCAGTTTGTAGGAAGGATCTGCATTGACCAGGATAAAGGGCACCGGGTTGGTGGTGTGGGCTGTAAATGGCTCGCCTGTCTCATAATCCACCAGCTGCTCTGCATTTCCATGGTCAGCGCAGATGAACATAACGCCATCCACTTCCTTAATGGCTTCCACCGCACGGCCCACGCATACATCCACGGTTTCAATTGCCTTGATGGCAGCTTCCTCCACACCGGTATGTCCAACCATATCCGGGTTTGCAAAGTTGATAATGATCACATCATATTTGCCGGACTTGATGGCTTCCACCAGCTTGTCGCATACGCCCAGGGCACTCATCTCCGGCTTCAGGTCGTAGGTGGCAACCTCCTTGGGAGACGGCACCAGGATGCGGTCCTCTCCGGGATTCGGCTCCTCTACGCCGCCGTTAAAGAAGAATGTAACATGGGCGTATTTCTCAGTCTCGGCAATCCTTACCTGGGTCTTGCCGTGAGCGGCCAGGAACTCACCGAATGTGTTGGTGATTCCTTCCTTCTTAAATGCAACCAGCTTATTCTCAATGGTCTCATCATAATCAGTAAAGCAGACAAACACAAGATCCAGTTTTTTGTCTCTTGCAAAGCCATCAAAATCATTATCACAGAACGCACGGGTGATCTCTCTTGCACGGTCCGGACGGAAGTTGTAGAAAATCACGGAATCCCCATCCCCGATCACGGCTGTTGGCTTTCCGTCTTTTTCCACTACAAAGGGAACCACGAACTCATCCGCTTTGCCTGCGTCATAGGATGCCTGGATGCCTTCAGTCGCGCTGGAAGCAGTATTTCCCCGCCCCTTTGTCAGTGCATTGTAAGCAAGTTCCACACGGTCCCATCTCTTGTCACGGTCCATGGCGTAGTAGCGCCCCATAACGGATGCAACCTCTCCCACGCCGATCTCCTTCATCTTGGCTTCCAGCGCAGCCACATATCCCTTGCCTGACTCCGGAGGCGTATCACGTCCGTCCAGAAAGCAATGGACATATACCTTTTCCAGGCCGTTTCTCTTAGCCAGATCCAAAAGGCCGTAGATGTGCGTGTTGTGGCTGTGCACTCCGCCATCGGACACAAGGCCGAACATATGAAGTGCGGAATTATTTTTTTTGCAGTTTTCCACAGCCGCAAGGAATTCCGGGACCTGGAAAAAGTCGCCATCCTGAATGGATTTTGTGATCCTTGTCAATTCCTGATAAACAATGCGGCCGGCGCCCATATTGAGATGTCCAACCTCAGAGTTTCCCATCTGTCCTTCAGGAAGTCCCACTGCCATTCCGCTTGCCTCACCCTTTACAAAAGGGCACTGGCTCATAAGCTGGTCCATGACCGGTGTCTTTCCCTCACACACCGCATTATGGTCACAGTTGTTGTTAAGGCCGTAGCCGTCAAGTATCATTAATACTGTTGGTCTCTTGCTCATAGTTCATATCTCCTTCTACTTTCATTCTCCTGGAAAGAGCAGCTCTCCTGGAAAGAATTAAACCCTGCAGCCCGTCTGACCCGGCCGCAGGGCAATCATATCATTTATTACTTATTGTAGTTGACGATCTTTCCAAAATCAGGCTTCAGGGATGCGCCGCCAACCAGTCCGCCGTCAATGTCAGCCTGGGTAAAAAGCTCAGGAGCGGAGGAAGCTGATACGGAGCCGCCGTACTGGATACGGATGGCCTCTGCTGTTGCCTCATCATAAATCTCGCCAATACATGCACGGATTGCCGCACATACTTCCTCGGCCTGCTCCGTGGTTGCAACTTTACCAGTGCCAATGGCCCAGATCGGCTCATAGGCGATCACAGCCGTCTTGGCCTGGTCAGCGGTCACATTGAGAAATGCGATCTTGATCTGCTGACGGATCCAGTCAATGGTAATCCCCTGTTCCCTCTGGGTCAGTGACTCACCACAGCAGACAATGGGGGTGATCCCATGCTCAAATGCCTTAAGCACCTTTTTGTTCACGGTCTCATCTGTCTCGGCAAAATACTCACGCCTCTCAGAATGGCCGATGATCACATATTTAACTCCGGCATCTGTGAGCATGTTAGGAGCGATCTCGCCTGTGTAAGCGCCTTTTTCCTCATAATACATGTTCTCAGCGCCGATACAGATGTTGCTTCCCTTGGCAGCTTCCATGGCCGGTATGATGTCAATGGCCGGAACGCAGAATACTACGTCCACATCGTCATTTGCTACCAGTGGTTTTAACTCGTTAACCAGAGCAACTGCCTCAGATGGCGTCATGTTCATCTTCCAGTTGCCTGCGATAATTTTCTTTCTTGCCATGTCAAATCCCCTCTCTTTGATCGGACGTGATCAGTCCTTGTTGTCAGCTGCAGCCACACCCGGCAGTTCCTTGCCCTCTAAGAATTCCAGGGAAGCGCCTCCTCCTGTGGAGATGTGTGTCATCTTGTCAGCAAAACCAAGTCTCTTGACAGCATTCACGGAATCACCGCCGCCAATCACTGTGGTAGCATCCGCCAGATCTGCCACTGCGCGGCATACTTCCAGTGTTCCCTCAGCAAAGTTGGAGAACTCGAATACGCCCATGGGTCCGTTCCAGACAACCGTCTTTGCGCCCTTTAACGCATCCTTATAAAGAGCAATTGTCTTTGGCCCGATATCAAAGCCAGACCAGCCGGCATCGATCACATCCACTACCTTATGCTCTGTCTCATTGGAAAATTCCTTACCCTCTACATGGTCAACGGGAAGCAGCAGCTTAACGCCCTTCTCCTCCGCCTTTTTAACCATCTCCAGAGCGTAATCCAGCTTATCTTCCTCACATAAGGAATTGCCGATCTCCTGCCCCTGTGCCTTGGCAAAGGTGTAAGCCATGCCGCCGCCAATGATCAGGGTGTCAACCTTATCCAGCAGGTTATTGATCACATTGATCTTATCGGAAACCTTAGCTCCTCCCAGTATAGCAACAAAGGGGCGGACCGGATTCTCAACAGCCTGGCCTAAGAATTTGATCTCCTTTTCCATCAGATAACCAACCACGTTCTCCTTGGTATATCTTGTAACGCCCACGTTGGAGCAGTGAGCCCTGTGTGCGGTACCAAACGCGTCATTTACAAAGATACCATCGCACAGATCAGCCAGTTCCTTAGCATATGCCTCGGTAGCGGCATCGCCGTCTTTAAATTTTGTCTCTTCGATCCTGTAACGTGTGTTCTGCAACAGAAGTACTTCACCGTCCTTTAACTCAGCGGCAACTTTCTGTGTCTCCGGTCCTGTAACCTTGGCATCATCCACGAACTTCACTTCTACGCCCAGTCTCTCGCTCAGCGCGGGAGCAACCGGTGCAAGGCTCATCTCCGGCACAGGTTCACCCTTGGGCTTGCCCAGATGGGAGCAGAGGATCACCTTAGCGCCCTGGTCAAGCAGCTTCTTAATGGTTGGGATGGCACCGTCAATACGGTTATAGTTCTGAATCACCCCTTCTTTTAACGGTACGTTGAAATCACAGCGTACCAGTACTTTCTTGCCCTTTAAATCTTTTAAATCATCCACAGTTTTCTTATTTAACATGGTTATGTTCCCCTTTCAGTGTCATGAGATTTTTTACTCGCCATATCCAATGGGATAAAAAGGATCCGGTCCAAACGACCGGACCCTTCATGAGTCTACTTAATGCTTAATTCAGATTAGCCTAACTCAGCAAAGTACTTAATGGTTCTTACCATCTGGCTTGTGTAAGAATTCTCATTGTCATACCATGAAACAACCTGAACCTCATACAGATCATCAGCGATCTGAGCTACCATGGTCTGAGTTGCATCAAACAGGGAGCCGAATCTCATACCGATCACGTCAGAGGAAACAATTGCATCCTCATTGTATCCGAAGGACTCACAAGCAGCAGCCTTCATTGCGGCATTGATGTCTTCCTTGGTAACGCCAGCCTTCTTAACAACAGCTGTAAGGATAGTGGTGGAACCGGTCGGTACCGGAACACGCTGTGCGGAACCGATCAGCTTGCCGTTCAGTTCCGGGATAACCAGACCGATTGCCTTAGCTGCGCCGGTAGAGTTAGGAACGATGTTGGCTGCGCCAGCTCTTGCTCTTCTTAAGTCGCCCTTTCTGTGCGGTCCGTCCAGGATCATCTGATCGCCTGTGTAAGCGTGGATGGTGGACATGATACCGCTTTGGATCGGAGCGTAATCATTCAGAGCCTTAGCCATAGGAGCTAAGCAGTTTGTTGTACAGGAAGCTGCAGAGATGATCTTGTCATCAGCTGTCAGAACATTCTCGTTAACACTGTATACGATAGTAGGAAGGTCATTGCCTGCCGGAGCAGAAATAACAACTTTCTTAGCGCCGGCCTCGATGTGTGCCTGAGCCTTGTCCTTAGAGCAGTAGAAACCTGTACACTCCAGAACTACGTCAACACCGATTTCGCCCCATGGAAGATCAGCAGCCTTTGGTTCCTTGTAGATGGTAATCTTCTTGCCATCAACAGTAATGGAATCCTCTCCAGCCTCTACAGTGTGCAGACCCTGGCCATAGACTCCGGCATATCCGCCCTGTGCTGTATCGTACTTTAAGAGATGAGCTAACATCTTAGGATCGGTTAAGTCATTGATTGCTACTACATCGTAACCTTCTGCTCCGAACATCTGACGGAAAGCCAGACGTCCAATACGTCCAAAACCATTAATTGCTACTTTTACTGCCATGATTCAATTCCTCCTAGTTTGTTAAAAATTATATTATTGTTAAATAATAATCAACCTTATTACATTGTAATCAATTTCTCAGCAAATGGCAAGTCCTTTTTTCATTTTTTCGCAGGACTGGCTTTTTCTGGAAATTCCTTTCATCCCCTGCCCCTGTACGGGCCTAAAGTCCCCTGAATTTCCCACTATCCATTATGCCACGCCTTGGAGCACTCTTATTCATTTGTTGATAAAATAAAATCTTTTCTTTCGGGAACTTTCTGCTATAATGAACCTAGAGCGTGCCTGGGTGGAACTAAATGTCCACACGCTCCGGCAAATTTTATTTCATATAATAATGCCTATTTAGTAATAACTACAAGGAGAACCTTCCATGATTTACGACTGTCATCTGCATACTGAATTTTCCGGTGATTCCGATACCCCCGTGCGCCGGCAGATTGAACGAGCCATCCGGCTTGGCATGATGGAAATGTGCATCACTGACCATCATGACTATGATACCAGCTTCTGCGACACCAACTTTAACCTGGATATACCGTCCTATCTCACTGTCCTTCAAAGCCTTAGGAATGAATATAAGGAAAGGATACGTATCAATATAGGGGTGGAACTGGGCCTTCAGAACCACCTGAAACGATATCTTCACAATCTTGAAAAGGAATACGGCTCCTGCTTTGACTTCATTATCGGGTCCAGCCATTTTGTGATGGGAATGGATCCCTATGATTCCGATTACTGGGAAACCTACGGTGAGGAGGATGGTCTGGAGCAGTTTTTTAAAGTATCTTTAAGCCGTGTGCGCAACCTTTATGACACCTTTGATTCCTTTGGTCATCTGGATTATATTGTGCGTTACGCCCCTCATCAGAATTCCTGCTATACCTACCAGCGCTATGAACAATGGATCGAACCCCTTCTCATAGAACTGATCCGGCACGGCAAGGGACTGGAGTGCAATACGGGCGGCTTTAAATACGGTCTGGGACAGCCCAATCCCTGCAGCAGGATTTTAAAGCGCTACAGGGAACTTGGCGGTGAGATCATCACCATTGGGTCGGATGCCCACTCTCCGGAATTCCTGGGCAATGCCTTTGAGGAATGCCGCCGTATCCTGTTAGAATGCGGCTTCCGCCATTATGCGGTATACCATGAAAGGGTGCCGGAATTTCACCTGCTGTAACCGCCTGTCATTTGCTGCCTTTCATGGCAGCATCCACGTCCTTTTTTAACTGCTCCCATGCATCTTCATGATCTACAAAGTACTTGGGACAAACTTTTCCGTTGATATCGTAATGGCGGACCACGTCTTTGGATGTCAGTTTCAGTTCCTTGCACAGAGCTGCGGTCAGGTTTACCACCGACTCATAGGTTGCATCGTTGAATTTCCCGGTCTCATCAGGATGGCAGACCTCTATGGCTATGGTGTCGTCATTGCGGGGGGCATTTGCGTAAGCAATTTCAGTAATGGGGATGCACTGGATCACCTCCCCCTCCAGACCCACCACAAAGTGGCTGCTGGTGGAGGTTCCGCCCTTTTGTGGATCCTGATCCGCCAGGCTGTCAAAATAATTCCTGTTGTTTTCTGCCGTGGACCCCGGATTTGCCACATAATGGATCACGATATTATTAACCCTCTGCCTGCTGACATCCGGTCTTGAAAATATATTCTTCCTTATAAAATCCTGTTTTACCCATTCAGGCACTTCCGCCGCTTTCAGGTCCACCGTATAGGGCCGTTCCCACCCCCAGAGATAATAACCTCCGCCAAATCCTGCGCCTATGCCCAGCACAAATGCAAGTAAAAGGGCGAGCACCGGTACTCCCCGCCTTTTGCCGCTCCCCCGCGAATCATTCTTCCCTTCGCGCTGGGACCTGTTTCTGGTTTCGCCGTGTGAGCCGCTTCGGGTTTCGCCTTGTGAATTGCTTTGGGTTTCATCCCGTGAGCCGCTTCGGGCCAGGCGGCTGCCTGCTCCACGGGAACTGCGGCTGCCTGCATCCGCGCGGATCTGTGCTATGTGCCCCTTCTCCGCGTGGTGGCCTTCCCCTGTGCGGTGGTCTTCCCCTGTGTGGTGGCCTTCCCCTGTGCGGTGGCCTTCCCCTGTGCGAAGACTTTCCCCTGTGCGGTGGCCTCCCCCCGCGCTGTGATCCTCTCCCGCTGCGGACGCGTTCCCTGAACCAGCCCGCTTTCTTAAGGCCGCTTCCTCCCTGGAACGTGAACGTCCGGCTCCTTTTGCCCTGGAACGGCCCGGAACTAACGCCCCCTCAGCGCCGTTATCCTGCCTGGTTCCTCCCATATGTGAAGCACCCACAGGCCTGTTCTGCCTGGTTCCCCGACTTTTCCCGGGCTCCAGGGGAACGTGGCGGATGTCATCCCCTATCTCCATGTCCTTTGTATAATCTTCCCTCATCTGACGTATACCTTTCATATTGTTTCCGATTTATCTTTTTATAAAACCATACCCTCAGCGGACAAGGGGACACATGTTTTCACACAACAGATCAGTAATCCCGCGATATTACCGCCGGACGTGCGCCCACTGGCGTTAACGCGGCCAGCCTCAAAAAAACAGCGGTTTGAGCGTATGCGATTGTCCACTAAGGGTATTATCAATATAACATTTTTTGATTTAAAACACAATGGATGTTGCATTTCACAATTCTTACGATAAAATGTAGGAATGAGTGCAACTTTATGGAATCCTCAAACGTCTAACACACAGAAGGATACGAAAGGAGGATACAATACATGGGCTTTCAAAAAAATACGGCGGACACCGAACGGATTCTCACGGACAATTATGAGAAATATTACCGCCTGGCATATAGCTATATGCGCAATGAAGACGATGCTTTGGATGTAGTCCAGGAAAGCGCCTATCGGGCGATCAGGGACTGCGGCAAGGTTAAGAATAAAGACTACCTGTCCACATGGATTTACAGGATCGTAGTCAACACTGCCCTGGATCTGTTACGGAAGAAAAAGAAGGAGACACTGACCGAGGAACTGCCGGAGATCCCGGTGGAGGATCAGTATCAGGAAACGGAACTGCGGACCATACTGAACCAGCTGGACCACAAAAGCAAATCAATTATTATCCTCAGGTATTTTGAGGACCTGAAGCTGGAGGACATTGCAGATATCCTGGGTGATAACCTGAACACGGTAAAAGCCAGGCTGTACAGGTCCCTGAAAAAGCTAAGACTAAACCTGGAGGCCGAACATTATAAAGATGTTGCAGATAAATTTTAGAAAGGAGTAATGCTCATGAAACAGGATGAAAAAAAACAGATGGACATGTTAAAGCAGGAATATGACCACATTCCTGTGCCAAAAGAAGCTAAGACGCGCATGCAGACGGGCATTGCCCAGGCAAAAAGAGAACAGAAAGGCGTGATCATTATGAAATTTGCAAAACATACAGGCGGGGTCGCAGCAGCAGCCATGCTGACCATTACCCTGCTGGCTAACTTAAATCCTACCACAGCCAATGCAATGGAGCAGATACCCGTGATCGGATCCATTGCCAAAGTAGTTACCTTCCGTACCTTTGAAGATAAAAAGGGCAATTTTGAAGCAGATATCCAGGTTCCCCAGGTAACTTTGGAGAACAGTGGAGAAACCCAGGTCCCTGCCAATAAATCCATTGAGGAATATGCCAATGAATTCATTGCCGACTACGAAAAAGAACTGGCCGCAAACAATGGTGAAGGCCATTATGGAGTGGATTCCCGATACAAGGTGGTGACTGACACTGACAAATACCTGTCCATCCGGATCGACACCACCCTTACCATGGCCAGCGGCACTCAGTTTGTTAAGATCTTTACCATTGACAAGACAACAGGAAATGTCATAACCCTGGCAGAACTTCTGAAAAACAAACCGGCAGCCCTGGAAGCTGTCAGCGATCAGATCAAGCAGCAGATGGAAGCTCAGATGGCCGCGGACGAGAATATTATCTATTTCTATCATTCCGAGATGCCTGAGGAGGACTTTAAGGGACTGACCGGGGATGAAAGTTACTATTTTAATCAGAACGGTGAACTTGTAATTGCTTTTAATGAATATGATGTGGCACCTGGTTATATGGGAGCAGTGGAATTTACCATCCCCGCTTCTGTTACCGGAACCTTTTAGGATTCAATTTCCTTCCTATCCCGTGGATGTGCAGCAGACTCCCTGTACATCCACTTTTTTATACTTGAAAAAACGCATATTTTCCCGCCTTATCCTCCATACTAACCATGAGGTGATGAACATGATAGATAATGATGAACTGCCCATTGGGTTTACTATGGAGCTGGCCATGCATTCCGATGCCTTAAACCGCTTTGCAGGGCTTTCCAAACCGGAACAGGAACAAATCGTCAATGGCGCCAGAACCATTGAGAGCAGACAGGAAATGCGCAACTATGTAGAAAACATGTTTACGAAAGGATGATGGCCATGAATGCCGGACAGACACCCATGGAGCCCTTGGAGCTTCCGGGAAGAAACAGCAGCACTTACGGCGATGGCGACATTCCGGAGATCGACCTGCCCGGAACCGCTGACGCCACCCCTTCCATCCCGGAGGAATGCCCGGGAAGAGGCATGGAGTCCTGATCCTGACCGGTCAGGACCCAGCATGGAAACGGAATTAAAACAGTCCGGGGGGCCTGCCCCCTCGGACGTTCCCGTACAGAGAGCAGCTTTGTCCAAATATGTTCAGATCCCGGAATACCTACATATTAGACCGTATCACGTCTGAGGCTGCCAGATCACCTGGCAGCTTTCCCTATTCGGCAGTTTTACGGGACTGTTGGAGCGGATATAACGGGCGATCAGCTCCGGCACCTGCACAGTGCCTTTCCACAATACAGGGCAGCGGCCCAACAGCTCATATCCCCCTATGCCCGTGGCGCGGTAATTGCTGGTACACAGCCGCAATTTTCCCTTTCCCAGAGGAGTGCCGTCTGTCCTGGTCAGCTTGGTTACTCTTTGTCCCACAGGACGTCCTATGTCAAAGACATAGGAGATTCCTGCATAAAAATCGTAATTAAAATGTCCCAGCTTTGGTTCCAGGAACACTTCCGATATTGCCGGTTTTCCATCCTTTAGCGTAAAGTAAGCTGCGCACCGCTCCAGGGAGGCCCTGAGCACTGTCTCATCTGCCTCCAGGACCACTAGCGTGTTGTCAAAGGGATATGCCCTATATATCCCTTTCATGGTCACAGGGCTGTACAGGCCCACAGGAGTATTTCCCAAACTGGTACAGGATAATTCCGCACCGGTTACTGCAAGCTGTACCTGATTAAACAAGGCAGCCATACGGCTGCCCCCCAGGGCCGCCTTCAATTTTTCCTCAGGCAATATATCATTCGCCATCCATCCCACAGGCTGGTTCAGCCATTGCTCCACCATGCATTCAAAGGGCAGCAGCGTGTCATAGGGTTCCCTCTCGTGCTCTTTTTCCACAGGCAGGATCCGGGATCCTATGTCCACCTTTTTGTCTTCCTCCTCAACCTCCAGAAAAACATACCGCTCTGCTCCCCCAGGACATTGGACCGCATAAGTTTTATTTATATCTGTTCCTTCTATTGCCGCATGCTGGTGACCGGTCAGTACCAGGTCATAACCCAATTCTTCGCAAAGCTTCCAGCCAATATTTTCTCCTGTGTAGGATAAGATCCTGCCGTCCTGCAGATCACGCTCAAATCCTCCATGGTAAATACAGATACAGATATCACACTGCGGCCGGAGGCGCTCATATGCATGGGATGCTGCGGTAAAGGCATCTGTAATCCGCAGTCCTGCCAATGTTTCAGGCTGTTCCCACACATTTACATAATCTGTTACAATTCCCGAAATCCCAATCCTAAGCCCGTTTTCCAGGGTATGCACGACCTCCGGCAGGATTCCCAATTCTCCCCTCAGATCCTGCACATTGGCACACAGGCACTGTGCATCCAGCGCCTGGAGGTAATCCCTCAGGGCCTTGTACCCAAAATTAAAATCATGGTTTCCAAGAGTGATATAGTCGTATCCTGCCGCGTTAAACGCCGCAGCCATGGGATGGCATGGCGCTTTATCCGGATGTTCCAGATAATACTGGGAAAAAGGCGTGCCCTGAAGCGTATCTCCGCCGTCCAGGATCAGGGTGTTTTCATCCTTTTTCATCTGTGCGGCCAAGTTCAGGATACCGCATGTTTCAGGTACACCTGCCAGATAATCCACTGGAAATATATGTCCATGGGTATCAGAAGTATAATATATCTTTAATGTCCGTTTCATCCCCGCACCCCTAATAGTTTTCTGCCATTACGCTGTTCTGAACAGCCTGACCGTGCCTGTGTCATTGAGATGGCGCAGCAGCGAGAGACCGATGGGAAAACCGAAAAGTCCAAGCACCCCAAAAAGCTGCGCCCCCACAAACATGCTGACCAGCGTCACCACGGGGTGAAGGCCGATCTGGCTGCCTACGATCTTGGGCTCTATGATATTGCGGATGACCGTGATGGCCAGATAAACGATCAGAAGTCCCAGAGCCAGTTTGTGATCTCCCGTAATGGCTGTGATGATCGTCCACGGTATCATAATGCCCCCTGTTCCCAGCACAGGAAGGATATCAAAAACAGCGATCAAAAATGCGATCAGAAGGGAGTGCTCCACGCCGATCAGTGTAAGTCCCAGGGCAAGTTCCACAAAGGTTATGGACATGATAAGGGCATAGGAACGGATGCATACAAACAGCGTGCCTACCACATAAGCCTGGATCTTCAGAAAGATCCCCCTTGACTTTTCCCCCATCTGAAGCAGGCAGAAGCTTGTGAGCCGGTCATAATCCATTGCTGTGAAAAAGGTGGCTATGACCATAAGCAGCAGATTGATAAAAAGGCCGGGAAGGGAGGAGGCAAAACCGGATATCCACCCCATGGCGCTTATGGAAAGCCCGGAAACCATCTGGCCTGCCGACTGTACAAAATGTCCCTCCAGTTCCTCCAGAGCACCCACAAGGGATGGGTCCATGCGCAGAATGGACTGCTCAATGCTGCTGAATATCCCTGCAAGTACCGGTTCCGCCCGGTTAGTATAGATTGCCGGCAGATTTACTATGAGCGCTTTTCCCTGGGAAAACATCTTAATACAGAGCAGGGCTATCAAAAGCCCCGCTGTGCTGTAAAACAGGAGTACCAGCAGAATGGCCGTGACCTTTTGGTTCAGATGAAGCCTTCCTGACAAAAAGCAAATGGGTCCCTTTAACAGGTATGCGATCACAAATGCCGTGACAAAAGGGGTTACCATGGGCAGGCCGTATTTTAAAATAGCAAAAGCGGCCGCCAACAGGATGGCAAAATACATGCAATTGATTATAAATACCTTTCTTTCTTCTGTTTTCATCACATCGGTTCCTTTCTGTTTCCTTCCTCAGCCGGAAAGCATAAAATAAAATGGCACGGCCAACGCCAAAAAGGGCGCAGGACATGCCTCATTGTTCTGATTTCTGTGTAAAATTATAGTTCAGGGCAGCATTACGATCAGCGTCCTCCATAAAAACGGTTTTCTCCTTTTGTGTGATCTGTTTATGGCTTATTATATGGGTTTAAATGTAATAACACAAGAGGGTGGAAGTAAGTTTAACATATTTTTAACCTTATGCCCATGAATGACTATTTCAAGGTCCACTCTCATATATTGAAATAAATTGGAAACTTAGGAATGCGCTGGATGAAAATATTAGATGAGAATTATTATGACTTAATAATAAATAATGCAATAGCTCCGATTTATGCAAACGATGATAACATTACTTATATTAATGAACGGCATGCCTTGATCCATCTTCCTGCCGCTGATAATATCTGTTCTCTCGGCACAATGCCATATCACATATTCCCTAGCTTATTTGAAGCTACTTCTCCTATCAGCCTGGGAGCCTCCGGAATTATCTCCATACAGGAGAATCCCCATCTGGATTTACAGGGCCTGGGGGTACTGGTCGGTATTATTGACACCGGAATTGATTACACCCATCCTGCATTCCGCAATCCTGACAGTACTTCCCGAATCATCTCTATTTGGGACCAGACCAATCAAAATGGTACGCCGCCGGAACGATTTACCTTCGGCACGGAATATCAGACCGAGGAGATCAATCATGCTTTATCCTCAGATATCCCTCATTCTATAGTACCTGTATCTGATCCCACCGGACACGGTACATCCCTTGCCAGTATCATTGCCGGCAGCCCAAACGATACGGTTAACTTTTCCGGTGTCGCACCAAAATCTGAGTTGGTCATTGTAAAGTTAAAGGAAGCAAAGAAAAATATCAAAGATATATTTTGTGTCCCCAATGATGTTACTTGCTATATGGAATCGGACATCATGCTTGGAGTCAGATATTTATACACTGTTTCACAAGCCCTGAGGCGCCCTATTGTTATATGCCTTGCATTGGGCAGCAATCAAGGAGGGCATGACGGAAACGGTGCTCTCAGCAGCTATTTGGATTATCTTTCCCAGCTCCCATGGATAGGAATATCCATATCGGCCGGAAATGAAGGCGTAGCGGGAAGACATTATTTTCATACCACAATGACAGCGCCATTCCAAAATGATTTTGAGCTGTTGGTTGGAGATGGCGATCATGAATTTTCATTTGAGATATGGTCCTCCTATTCAAGATTATCCGTGGAGATTTTTGCACCCAATCGTGAAACCACACAGCAGGTCTTCCCTTCCCTGTTTGACTGCAGAAGATTTCAGTTTATTTTTCATGATTGCATTTTATGGGTCAATAATATGATGTTTGAGCAGGATACAGGGGACCAATTAATCCTTGTCCGTTTTCATAACGCGCTTCCCGGTACATGGACGATCCGAATACGCAATTTAGAAAATGAGGCATTTACTTTCCATGCCTGGCTGCCAACCGAATCGATTCTGTCGGATAACACATATTTTATACGGCCGGATCCCGATACAACCATCACTTCTCCAGGCAACAGCTACCATCCGCTGACAGTGACCGCCTACAATCAGCTTGATAACCGGATAATCCAAGAGTCAGGAAGAGGATTTACCCGAAACGGACACATAAAACCGGATCTGGCAGCACCAGGTTATCAGATTCCCTGCGCCTTGCCCCAAAACCGTTACGGTAATGCCTCCGGCAGCGGAGCTGCTGCCGCTTTTGCCGGCGGAGCCATCGCGATCATTTTAGAATGGTGTGTTTCCCGTGGGAACTATACCTCGATTACAGGAAATGATATCAGCAGGCTATTAACACGGGGAGCGAGACATGATCCGGAAATTTTATTTCCTAATAACATTTGGGGATATGGAGAACTGGATGTTAACAGAGTCTTTGAACAATTCGCCTCACTATAGCATGTATATTCTGTTCTTATAATGGCTTTATACGTCTAACCCACGGGGACAGGCCCCTCCATATTCCTGCTTCTTCATTCCCCATATACAGACCATCCGGCTGCCGGTACATTTAACAAACCCATTCATCACAAAAAAGCCGCCAGCAATATCGCTGACAGCCTATGAAACGGAGGAGGAGGGATTTGAACCCTCGCGCCGGTGCTACCGACCTACTGGTGTTCGAAGCCAGACCCTTCAGCCGCTTGGGTACTCCTCCAAGAAAATACCAACTACTGCATTATACACTAAATTTCGTGTTTTGTGTAGTAGTTGGCATTAATTTTTTTACTTTCAATTCTGTTGTCTTATATCCATGCTGTCAAATCTTAGCCTGATACCGCTGCCAAGCCTTAATTAGCAGCTGCAGCTGCCGTCATATCCGTATACTCGGCAACATTGGGAACAGGAACATCCACAGGCTGGCCCGGATCTGCGATTCCCACATCTCCGTCCAGATTTACGGTAACGGTCTGGCCTTCCATGGTCATATCCATATCCATCTTAAGACGCATCTTGATCATGTCACCGTTTGGATTTACAACATATTCACCTCTCATGTTGCGAAGGTTCATGCCGGTTCCATCCATCATGCCGGTGAGGCCCGTAGAACTTAAAACAGTCTGAAGGTACTCATTCATCTTAGTATCATCAATGGTAAAACCGATCACCTTATTCTCACCCTCATCCCACAGGTTCAGGTCCCGCATAATGTCTGTGGAAACATCAAAGGCATTGGCGGATGCCATGGACTGCTCCATCATGTCGGCCATTGCCATGGGGTACTTGACTTTCTGACCCAGCATATCCATGTAGCAGTATCCGTCCAGATAATACATGGAAAATGTAATCTGCTCATTGTCCGGTCCCGTCATACGGCTGTAAGCCATATAACGCATCTGGCCGGGGTCTGTGAGATGGTTCATCTTTATGTTCATCTCAAGCCGCATGTCCATGGGGGACAGGCCTTCATTCTGCAGCATGGTGCCGCCCACTTTTATCTTAAAATCATAGTAGGCATTCATGTCCGTAATGGATCTGCTCTTCTCCTGTACCTGGTTATACAGCGCCAAAGCTTCCTCTGTCTGTCCGGCATATGCGGTCATGGGGCACAGCAGGGCGGCTCCAAGGGCGATGGCCAGCAGGCGTTTCATAAGTTTCATAAAAAGTCCCTCCTTGTTTTGACAAAAATCAAACTGTTATGCTTATTGTAAAACAGTTTTCAGTTTTTGTCTATCTCAAGAAGGGTACTGTAAGAAAATGTTAATAATCACCGGCCAAAATATTGGTTGATCCCTGCCAGAAGGCCGTCAGCCAATGTATTCAGAGTTGCCTGGGAGTGGTCTGATGCCTTGTCACCCAACTCTATGTCCACGGAAGGTATGGTGGAAAAGGAGGTCTGGGTCAGGTCCATGGCCATGGCTCCATTGGAGAATATCTTTACCCCAACGCCTTTCAGGCCTGCCACCAGACTCTCTCCAAGAGCATTGTGGGACTGCCAGTGGCTTCTCACCGGCTCCATGTTCCGATAGGAATCCACATTGGGCACACTCATATAAAACGCCCCCTTGTTGTTGGTGGTGGAATCCCAGTGGAGCGCAATATGGCAGTCGCTGGTATTGTTGGCGATCACTGTCCTGGCTATATTATCCAACTGCACATCATCACTTTCCCTTATCATCAGCACATCATACCCGGATGCCAGAAGTTTATCCTTTAGGATCTTTGCCATGGCAAGGGTCACCTTACTCTCCGCCGTACCGTCCGCAAATGTCATCCCGCCTGAAACAGCCACGGCCGAGGTTGCGCCCGCGCCGGTTGTGCCCCCGGTGACCTTGGGCGTACCATCCGGATGGCACAGGGTCTTCACCGAAGAACCGCCTTTTGTGCCGTGTCCCGCATTGACGCAGACCGTGATATTTTTCCTGCCGGATGCATCCGAACGGTAAAGCACGGCAGAACCGGAGTTGATCTTTGAAAAATCAGCATACTTCCAGGAAGGGTTCAGGGTAACCTCCCCGCTGTCCGCGCATGATGCCCCGGACACCCCGGCTGCCCCACTTGTCTCTACAACATCGGTGGTTACATAAGCGGATGAGAGATAGCAGGATGTACCGTTGTAATCGATCCTGGTCCACTCGCTGCTCTTACCCGTGCGTTTCAGTTTTGTCCCATGGCTTGCATAGGTGACTATGTTGGAATCGCTTCCCGTGTCACAGGATGACCGGATACGCACACTGCCTCCGTCAGAGGTCTTTACATAAACCGAATCGTCCACACTCTCAAATACCGGCAAGGGCGCTGTGGTCAGCTCTGTCTCCAGACGGGTGGTTTCCGCAGTGGCGCTGATCCGGATGTCTCCCTGGCTTTGATCATCCCGGCCCTGGTTATCCCGGCCCTGATCATCCTTGCCATTCTGGCCTTCAGAAGCAGAACCGCCTTTTCCTCCCAGACCATCCATGGCCGCCTCTGCCTGGGATACCTCTGCCTGGGACTTAAGTTCCTCACTGGTGGCATACTGGCTGCAGCCCGCAGCTCCAAGGCTGCAGGCCAGTATTCCTGCCAGCACAAAAGAAACCTTTGATCCCTGTCTTTCCCACGCCTTCATTTTCATACAATAGTACCTCCGCCTGCCACATGATCCCCCTGGTAGAACACAACGGCCTGGCCCGGCGTAGCCGCCCGTACCGGCTCGTGGAACACGCACTCCACCAGGTCCGGACCAATCTCCCGTATGGTGCAGGGCGCGCCCCTGTGGCTGTATCTGATCTTGGCAATGACCTCCATCGCCTGTCCATGAAGGCCGTCCACCGCCATCCAGTTCAACTTGCTGCAGCAAAGGACATTTGTAAATACATCCTTGCCCTCTCCGATCACCACCTCATTGGTCTCGGGACGTATCTCTACCACAAACACGGGACGCCCCATTGAAAGGTTCAGGCCCTTGCGCTGGCCAATGGTATAATGGGAGATTCCTTCGTGCCTGCCCAGGACATTTCCCTGCAGATCCACAAAATTGCCCTTTGGCATCTGCTTTCCTGTGTACTCTTCAATAAAATTGGCATAATCATGGTCCGGTATAAAACAGATCTCCTGGCTGTCAGGCTTATGGGCCACCTGAAGTCCGATGTCCCGGGCCATCCTGCGTATCTCATCCTTACAAAAGCTGCCCACAGGCATCAGGGTATGGGCCAGCTGATCCTGGGTCAGGTTGTAAAGGGCATAGGTCTGGTCCTTCTCCACTGTAACCGAGGTTTTGAGGGCATATCTGCCGTTTGGCAGCTGCTCGATCTGTGCATAATGGCCGGTGGCAATATAATCCGCCCCGATCGCCATGCTGCGCCTTAAAAGGGACTCCCACTTCACATAGCGGTTGCAGGCAATACAGGGGTTAGGTGTTTTCCCCTCCACATACTCGCCCACAAAATAGTCCATTACGTTTTTCCGGAACTCTTCCCTGAAATTCATGACATAATAAGGGATACCGAGATCCATGGCAACCCTGCGGGCATCATCCACGGCGCTTAAGCCGCAGCATCCCCCTTCTGCCTCCTGGACATCCGTATCCTCATCCTGCCATATCTGCATGGTGACGCCGATAACGTCATAACCCTGCTGCTTTAACAGCCAGGCAGCCACGGAGGAGTCAACTCCTCCTGACATGCCTACTACAACTTTCCTGCTCAATAGTCTTCTTCCTCTTCCTCTTCTTCGATATTATCCTTGGGTTTTTCCAACCCTTCAATGGTAATACCCTGTTTCTGTGCATAATCCCAGAGGGCGGCGTGAATGGCTTCCTCTGCTAACAATGAACAGTGTACCTTAACCGGGGGCAATCCGTCAAGAGCTTCCATGACAGCTTTGTTGGTGATTTTCATGGCCTCCTGGACGGATTTTCCTTTTACCAGTTCGGTAGCCATGCTGCTGGTAGCCACGGCCGCGCCGCAGCCAAAGGTTTTAAACTTCACATCCCTTATGATCTGGTTATCGTCAATATCCAGATAGATCCTCATGATATCGCCGCATTTGGGATTTCCCACGGTTCCCAGGCCGCTGGGGTTCTCTATTTCACCCACATTTCTTGGGTGCTCAAAATGGTCCATTACTTTCTCGGTGTACATCTATATTCCTCCTGGTCATGGGCGCCAAACCACAGGCGCTCCGCTTTTACTGTTTGTTGTGCTTCATATAATCTTCGTATAACGGTGACATGCTGCGCAGGTAAGCCACCACTTCCTTGATCTGCTCTACCACGTAGTCGATCTCTTCCCTGGTGTTCTCCTCGCTGAGCGTCAGACGCAGGGAACCATGGGCGATCTCATGGGGCAGCCCGATGGCCAGGAGCACATGGGATGGGTCCAGGGATCCGGAGGTACAGGCGGAGCCGCTGGAACCGCAGATCCCTGCCATGTCCAGTTTGATGAGAAGGGATTCCCCTTCAATGAACTGGAAAGCAAAGTTCGCATTGTTGGGAAGGCGGCTGGAACGGGAACCGTTGATCCTGGTAAAGGGCACCTCGCTGACCACCCGCTCCATCAGGTAATCACGAAGCTCCGTCTCTTTCTGTGTGCGCTCTTTCATGTTGGCCATGGCAATCTCCACTGCCTTGCCGTAGCCCACAATGCCGGGAACATTTTCCGTGCCTGCACGGCGTTTGCGCTCCTGGGCTCCCCCATGGATAAAGGAACGGATCTTAACGCCTGTACGGATATAGAGGAAACCGATCCCCTTTGGCCCGTTCAGCTTATGCCCGCTGGAGCTGAGCATGTCGATGTTGTAATCATCCACATTGATGGGCACGTGGGCGTAGGCCTGTACCGCGTCTGTGTGGAACAGGATACCGTGTTCTTTTGCAATTGCGCCGATCTCCTTTATGGGTTCAATGGTTCCGATCTCATTGTTTGCAAACATGACGGAGATCAGGATGGTGTCCGGCCTGATCGCCTTTTTCAGTTCGTCCAGCTTGACCACGCCGTTCTCATCCACATCCAGATAGGTGACATCGTATCCTCTCTTTTCCAGATACTGGCAGGTGTGAAGGATGGCATGGTGCTCAATCTTGCTGGTAATGATATGTTTTCCCTTCCCGGCATAGGCTTCCGCGGTTGCAACCAGAGCCCAGTTATCAGACTCGCTGCCTCCTGCCGTGAAATATATTTCATTGGTCTTGGCCCCCAATGACTGAGCAATGGTTTCCCTTGCATGGCTGACTGCTTTTTTGCTGTTGGTGGAAAAATCATATACGGATGATGGATTTCCATAAAATTCCGTAAAATATGGAAGCATGGCTTCCACTACCTCCGGCCTCGTCTTGGTGGTGGCCGCATTATCAAGATAAATCAACTGTTTCATACTAAAAATCCGCCTTTCTGTAGTCCTAAAGTTAAAAGCTTCATCTACGCCTCTTACTATACCATAGTATTCCTACAATTTCAATAGGAATACTTGTATTTTGTCCAAAGCAAACATGAAGGCTGATACTTTATTATATGTCATCCACACCCCTCAGTTCACAGGGATCCCCCGCCCTCCAGGCTCTGTCTTTTGCATCCGGCCCTATTAGAATCATGCACTGCATTGACATTTCCGCCCCTTCGTCATTATAATGGAAGTTAACGATATAGAAAGAAGGAAGATACTATGGGGATGAATGAAGGGGAAAATGAACGGTACGACATGCTGGTAAACGGGGATATCAGAAAGGTGGTGCCAAGGCTTGCCGTGCCCACCATCATAAGCATGATGGTCAGTTCCATTTATAATATGGCGGACACATTTTTTGTAAGCCAGCTGGGCACAAGCGCATCGGGAGCAGTGGGGATCATCTTTTCCGCCATGGCCATTATCCAGGCTCTGTCCTTTACCATCGGCATGGGCACCGGCAACCACATGGCGCGCTGTCTGGGCGCCGGCAGGACAAAGGAAGGTGAGACAGCTGTGTCCGTAGCCTTTTTTACGGGCATGATACTGGGCACCTGCCTGGGCTTTGTGTGCCTGCTGCACATTGACCAGATCGTCATGCTTTTAGGGGCCACCGAGACCATCAAGCCCTATGCGGTGGAGTATGCGCGCTATATCTTTATAGCCACCCCGTTTATGATGTGCTCCTTTATCATGAACAATCTTCTGCGCCTCCAGGGCCTGGCCGCATTTGCCATGATCGGCATCACCGCGGGAGGGATCCTGAACATTGCCCTGGACCCCCTGTTCATATTCGGCCTGAACCTGGGGACCTCAGGCGCTGCCATTGCCACCGGGCTCTCCCAGTTCATAAGCTTCTGCATCCTGCTGGCCCAGTGCAACAGGAGGAAAGGATGCATTCCCATACGGCTCCGGAATTTCCGCCCTTCCCTTTCCCTGTACGGAAAGATCATCTACGGCGGGATGCCTTCCCTGACCCGCCAGGGCATGGCAAGCATTGCCACCATTGTCCTTAACACCACGGCCCATCCCTTTGGGGACGCTGCCATTGCCGCCATGGCCATTGTAAACCGCCTGGTCTATTTCATCAATTCAGCCGTGATCGGGTTTGGCCAGGGCTTCCAGCCCGTATGCGCTTTTTCCTATGGGGCAAAAAAATATGCCCGGGTCCGCCAGGCATATATATTCTGTGTTAAATTTACCACCTGTATCCTGATCGTAATCTGCGCCGGAGTCTTTCTTATCTCGGGACATGTCATCAGCCTGTTCCGCAGGGATGACCCGGCGGTCATTGCCATCGGCACCCTGGCCCTGCGGCTTCAGCTCATCACCATGTGGTTCAATGGGTTCCTCACCATGAGCAACATGATGTCCCAGTCCATTGGATACGGTTTCAGAGCCACCCTGCTGTCCATTTCCCGGCAGGGGCTCTTCCTTATACCGATCCTGCTGCTGGCCGCCCATTTCCTTGGACTTCTGGGAATCCAGGCCGCCCAGCCCATTGCCGATGTATGTACCCTGGTACTCACGGCCTTTATTATACACGGGATCTTTCAGAGTTTTCCCCAGGAGCCCCAGGAAGTCCGCGATATTCAGGGCTTCCAGGGCGTCCGGTCCTGACTTATGATAAAACCTGGGGAAGCCAGAGGCTGATGGCAGGAATAAAGGTGATCAGCAGAAGCGTAATGATCATGCACAGGTAAAACGGCAGGGTCGCCTTGACTACCCGCTCTATGGGAACCTTGGAAACAGCGGATCCTATAAAAAGCACCGCTCCCACCGGAGGAGTCAAAAGGCCGATGCCGCAGTTTAACACCACCATGATGCCGAACTGAATGGGGTCGATCCCAATGGATGTTGCAATGGGCATCAGAATGGGGGTGGCGATCAGGATAATGGGCGCCATATCCATGATACAGCCCAGTACCAGAAGGATCAGGTTCAACAGCAGCGCCAGGATGACGGGATTGTTTGTCAGACCTGTGATGGCGTTGGCTGCCATTATAGGCACATGCAGGCGGGTCAGGCAGTAACCGAATATGCTGGAAGTGGAAATGAGGATCAATACAATGGACAGGGTCTCCACACATTCCCCCATAACTCTCCACACGCCTTTCCAGTCAAGGCCTTTGTAGATGAACACGCTGACGATCAGGCTGTAGATGACCGCAATGGCCGCTGACTCCGTTGCTGTAAATGCACCGCCCACAACGCCCACAACCACGATCAGCACCGCTGCCAGGGCCCAGAATGATACGCTAAGCTGCTTTAACAGGTTGGCAATGCTGAACTTATCGCCCTTCGGATAGTTGCGCTTCACAGAGATGATATAGGAGCCCACCATCAGCGATACTGCCAGCAGGGCCCCCGGTATATAGCCGGCCAGGAACAGACTTCCCACGGAAATGCCTCCCGCCGTGGTGGCATAGATCACCATGTTGTGGCTTGGCGGGACCAACAGGCCTTCACAGGAGGAGGTGATGGTTACCGCGGTTGAAAAATCGTCATCATAGCCCTGTTCCACCATCATTGGGATCAAAATGGAGCCGATGGAGGCCGTGTCCGCAGCAGCGGAACCGGAGATCCCTCCGAAAAAATAGGATGCCACAATATTGACCATGGCCATGCCGCCCCGCATCCATCCCACGCAGGCATTGGCCAGTGCAATCAGCTTTTCCGATATTCCTCCGGAGCCCATCAGGCAGCCCATGACAATGAAGAAAGGCACGGCCATCAGGCTGAAGGTGCTGATGCCCTTTACCATCTGCTGGCAGATGGTGGCCAGGGGAAGCCCCTGATACAGCAGACAGAATACAGAGGACAGGGCCACTGCGTACGCAATGGGAAACCTTAAAATAATCATAGCAAAAAAACTGGCCAGCAAAATCAGGATCGCAGCGTTTTCTCCGCTCATATACTCACTCCTCCTCTCCCATACAGATTGCTTTTACGTGATTGTACAGCGCTTCCAGTTCAAAGATCACCATCGCCACCCCGGCAAGGGGAACCGGAAAATACATCCAGAACCGTGAAAGCCAGGGCATGCTCACATAGGTCCCCTTGGAGCCAATGCCATTGGCATATTTCCAGCCCACGGTGATCATGATGACTGCAAGGGCAAGGACCGCCACATCGGACAGGATGTCAAGCGCCCTCACCACTGTCTTTGGCAGATAGATGTCAAAGGCTGTCATTCGGATATGGGCGTTCCTGCGGATCGCCAGGGCGGCTGAAAGCACTGCCATATAGGCCATACAGGTCAGGACAACCTCCTCGCTCCAGGCCGGATCCGGAATAAAGGGCACATAACGGCCAGCCACCGCCATACAGGTAATCAATATATCCACCGTCAGCAGCATTTTGCACAGGAACAAAACAAACTCATAGGTCTTATCATACACAGGTTTGATCTTGTCAATTGTTTGAAACAGAGATGACATGGTACTCTCCCTTCTATTATGAATGGCATTAAGAGACCTGACCGCAGCGAGCTCTGACTGACTTGGTCACTATAAAGATATTATAAAGGATTCGGGTGTCCAGGAATACGGTAAGTTTTTGCGAATTTTAGTATTTTTTTAACTTTTTTATAACTTATGCACAAAAATATAGCCTGTTAAGAAATCTTAACAGGCTAATTTTAACAACTTTTTAACGCAAATGCAGCATTTCATTTATGTTTTCTTTATATCATGCCTCCCATCCCCCTCCCCAGTCATAAAATCCTCCTCCATCCAATATACTTGTAATAATTCCCATTTCCCGGAGTATCCATGAAGGAGTCAATCATCGCATCTTCATCCATTTCCAAACGCCTTTCCCCACGGAAAATGGCGTTTATAACAGGTACGCTGCTCCTTACCTCCACAGGGTTCATATGCAGGATCCTGGGCTTTTTCTACCGTATTTACATGTCCAGGACCATCGGAGCCGAGGGCCTGGGCATTTACAATATGGTCCATCCCATATTCAGCATCTGTTTTGCCGTCTGTGCAGGTTCCATCCAAACCGCCCTGTCCCAGTATGTGGCCGCCAACCAGGCCCGGGGCAAGGCCGTGTTCAAGACAGGCCTTGTGATTGCCATGGGCATGTCTTTTATTCTTGCCTGGGTCATTTACACCAACAACCATTTCCTGGCTGAAAAGCTTTTGCTGGAACCCAGATGCGCGCCCTATCTTCCTGTTATGGCCGTATCTGTTCCCTTTGCAGCCCTCCACGCCTGCATTAACGGTTATTATTACGGAATGCAGAAAGCCAGAGTGCCTGCATTTTCCCAGGTGGCTGAGCAGGTCATCCGCATGGGCGCCGTGTTCCTGATCGCCGGTATCTGGCTGGATTCCGGACGTGAGATCACGGTGAGCCTGGCTGTGTACGGGCATCTGATCGGGGAAATGGCCTCAGCGGCATTTACCCTGTTCTGCCTAGGCTTTTTTCCTCCCTCGGGACGCAAAGAAGAGAGGAACATACGCAAGGTCATCCCTCTCTCCTTTGGTGCATCGGCAGCTCCCCTCATGGCTCTGGCACTGCCCCTTATGGGCAACCGGCTGATCCTTAATGTACTGGGAAGCGCAGAAGCCATATGGATTCCCAATAGGCTGATGAGTTCCGGCCTCACCAACTCCGAGGCCCTGTCCATCTACGGTGTGCTCACCAGTATGGCCCTGCCCTTTATCCTATTTCCGTCAGCCATCACCAATTCCATGGCCGTGCTCCTCCTCCCCACCGTGGCTGAAGCCCAGGCGGACGGCAATGAAGCCCGGATCTCCTCCATGATATCCATGTCCCTGCGCTACAGCTGTTATATGGGGATCCTGTGCATCGGCATCTTTACCATCTTCGGCAACCAGCTGGGCGTCAGCGTGTTCCATGACCAGAACGCAGGCACGTTCATCACCATCCTGTCCTGGCTGTGTCCTTTTATGTACCTGGCCACCACCATGGGCAGCATCCTGAACGGGCTGGGAAAGACCTCTGTCACATTTTTCCAAAACGTGTGGGCCATGGTCATACGGCTGGCCTTTGTGCTCTTTGCCATTCCCCGTTTTGGGATCCTGGGGTATCTGTGGGGTATGCTGGCCAGCGAGCTGGCCCTTGCTGTCATGTGTTTTCTGGCCGTGAAAAGGCAGGTGCCCTTTCAGTGGGATACTGCCAACATGATCATAAAGCCTGTTGTACTGCTTCTCATCTCCATCGGCATATACCTGGCATTCTCCCATGTGATGACATCCCTGGACCGCCTTCCCCTGTTTATTGAAACCTCGGTCCACATTGTATTCTTAAGTATCTGCTACATGGGGCTTTTGCTCCTGTTTCATAAGAGGAAACCGCTTCCGTAAAAGTGTTTCGGAGAACATGGTCCATACACGCGCTAGGAGGTACGGGACAGCAGGTAGTCCACGGCCTGCATCAGTCCGTCCCGGGCCACATCCCCGGTCACATAGTCCGCCGCCGCCCTGGCCTTGGCTGTCC
This sequence comes from Enterocloster citroniae, assembly GCF_040545455.1. NCBI lineage: Bacteria > Bacillati > Bacillota > Clostridia > Lachnospirales > Lachnospiraceae > Enterocloster > Enterocloster citroniae. Next base: position 115,225 of record NZ_JBEPLZ010000008.1, read on the forward strand.
CATTGCCCATGGCAATGCCGATCCCCGCATAGGAGAGCATGGACACGTCATTGTTACCGTCCCCAATGGCGGCCGCATCCTTGATATCGATCCCGTAATGGGCAAGAACCTGCCGGATCCCTGTACATTTTCCGCCTCCCTTTGGGGTCAGGTCCACTCCCTCCCCATCGTGCCATACAGAGTACTCGCAGCCCGGCAGCTTCTTTACCAGCTCCAATGCCCCAGGCTCATCCAGGTAAGGAATGACCTGGTAAATATCGTGGAAAAGAGCCCTCTTTATATCTCCCAGAGGAGGAATACGGGTTCCTATGCTCTGCTGCACCCGTTCCACCCGTTCATCCACATAATTCAGGTACCACCGGTGGGCTTCCATGAACAGGCAGGGAAACGGCTCCTTTTCCATGACCTCAAGGATTGTCTCCACCTGATCCCGGGCAATGGGATTCTTATACAGCACCGGTCTGCCCGGGCTTTCCTCATAACAGTACTGGCCGTTAAGGGTGACATAGGCGTCAAACACAAGGTCATCCAACAGTTTTTCCTCCTCGATCTCCAGATAATGCCGGCCGGTGGCGATAAACAGCCGGATACCGGCCTGTCTGGCCTTATCCAGAGCCTGTCTTGTGCTCATGCTGATCCCCTTTTTTTCAAATTCCCTTAAAGTACCGTCAATGTCAAAGAATATTGCTTTTACCATGCACGTCTCTCCTTTTTCCCCTTACTTTCCCTTTACGTTCCTCCTTGCATCATGCTCCAAGGTATCTATGGCACATTATACCAGTCCTTCCCTTAATGTAAAAGACCCGTTATTGACTTTCTTTTGGTTTGGAGATATATTTATTAGATGGCATTTTTTAGAGATAGAAAGGACTTGGTAATATTTATGGGAACATCAAAAGAAGCAAAAGAAGTAGACCTGGGTTCGGGCAGTGTGGGAAAATTGCTGTTTAATCTGGCAATTCCAGCCATTACCGCCCAAATTATCAATGTATTATATAACATGGTTGACCGTATGTACATAGGCCACCTGCCCGGCGTGGGGGCCAATGCCCTGACCGGCGTGGGCGTCACCTTTCCTGTCATCATGGCCATCTCAGCTTTTGCAGCCCTGGTGAGCATGGGCGGCGCGCCCAGGGCATCCATCATGCTGGGCAAGGGTAAAAAGGATGAGGCTGAAAATATCCTGGGCAACTGCACCACGGCCCTGATCGTGGTGGCGGTGGTGCTCACCGCCTTTTTCCTCACCTTTGGACGCAGTATCCTGCTGATGTTCGGCGCCAGCGCCAATACCATTGAGTACGGGTGGGCCTACATGCAGATCTATTCACTGGGGACCATTTTCGTGCAGCTGGCGCTGGGATTGAATGCGTTTATCAATGCCCAGGGATATGCAAAAACCGGAATGCTCACCGTACTGATCGGAGCCGTGTGCAACATCATCCTGGATCCCATTCTCATGTTTGGGTTCCATATGGGCGTGCGGGGCGCCGCTCTGGCAACCATCATCTCCCAGGGCATCTCCGCTGCCTGGGTGGTACTGTTCCTGCTTTCCAAAAAGAGTTATCTCAACATACGCCCCCATTATATGAAACCAAAAGCAGAGGTCCTCATGCCTGCCATTGCCCTGGGGGCCGCACCCTTTGTGATGCAGTTCACGGAAAGCATTTTGAACATCTGCTTTAATACTTCACTGTTAAAATACGGAGGTGATGTGGCCGTGGGGGCCATGACCATTATGGGAAGCGTGATGCAGTTCTCCCTGCTCCCCCTTCAGGGGCTGACCCAGGGCGCGCAGCCCATTATCAGCTTTAACTTTGGGGCAAAAAAACTGGACCGGGTCAGCAGAACCTTCCGTCTTCTGCTCATCTCCTGTATGTGCTATTCCACTGCCATGTGGGCGGTCAGCATGTTTGCTCCCTCGGTCTTTATCCGTATCTTCACCAAGGACCCTGCCCTCACCGCCTTCAGCACCTGGTCCATCCATATATACATGGCCGCCGTCCTGCTCTTTGGCGCCCAGCTGGCCTGCCAGCAGACCTTCATCGCACTGGGCGACAGCAAGACTTCATTGTTCCTGGCGCTGCTGAGAAAGGTCATCCTGCTGATACCTCTTATCTACGTCCTGCCTGCATTTTTTGAAAACAAGGTATTTGCGGTTTTCCTGGCAGAGCCCATTGCAGATACACTGGCAGTCTGCACCACGGTATCACTGTTTATCATTTCCTTCAGGAAATTGAAACGCGAAATGAAATAATCTTAATTCCCTTTGTTTTTATCCTTGTTTTTCATGTATTCGTCCATGGCATCCACCACGGTTTTGGAGTAGGCAACCGCCTCCACCACTGTTTTGGCTCCCAGGACCACATCACCGGAGGCAAATATGCCTTCCACCGTGGTTTCTCCGTTGTCCGAGGTCTGAAGCAGCCCGTTTTTTGTGGCCTTCAGACCGTCTGTGGTGTTGACCAGCTTACTCTTTGGTCCCTGGCTGATGGAAATGATCACGGAATCCGCCTTCACCTGCTCTGTTTCTTCAGAGTATCCGGTGATATTCCCCTCCTCATCAAAACACACATCCCGGAACACCGGTCCGTCATCATTGATCTCCACAATACTTTTCCCAAACTCAAACCTGGCTCCGTCCAGCATAGCATACTGGGTCTCATGCAGGCTGGCATCGGAATGCTTTCCCCTTGCGTACATGGTCACATTATGGGATCCCTTGCGGATCACGGTCCTTGCCACATCCATGGCTGAATTGCCCACGCCGATAATGGCCACATTATCCCCCAGGTCATAGGCATCGGGATTGGCAAGGTAATCAATGGCAAAATGAACATTTCCCAGTGACTCCCCCTTTACCCCAAGGGTCTTGGGACGCCAGACGCCAGTTCCGATGAAAATGCTCTCATATCCGTCCCGGAACAGGTCCTTGATCTCCAGTGCTCCGCCAATGGTGGTGTTGGGCCTTATCCTGATCCCTATGGACTGGAGCTTTTTCTTATAACGGTCCAGAATGCTCTTGGGCAGCCGGAATTCCGGGATGCCATACTGCAGTACCCCTCCGATCTTGTCCCTGGAATCAAAGATGGTCACGCTGTACCCCCTCTGGGTCAGCATAATGGCAATGGTGATACCGGCCGGTCCGGCACCGATGACCGCCACCTTTTTTCCGTTCTTAGGTGCACATTCTATGTTGATCCGTTCCAGACAGGTGTCTGATATATAGTTCTCAATACTGCTCACATGGACCGGCTGGCCCTTTCTGCCAAGGACACAATGGCCTTCGCACTGGCGCTCATGGTTACACACCAGGGAACACACCAGGGACATTGGGTTGTTTGCAAACAGCATGGCGCCTGCGTCCTCCAGTCCCCCTTCCTTTAATGCTTTGATCATGGCCGGAATGGGTGTATGGATGGGGCATCCCTGCTGACACATTGGTTTCTTACACTGAAGGCATCTGTTTGCTTCATCAATTACATGAACTGCCATGGCATGGTTCCTCCTCAATCTTGACTTCTGTTTTTTTTGCAGACATCATCATAGCACGGACCGGTGCTTCCTGCAACAGGCCGGGTGTACTTTTTGCAAAACAGCTTGACGGAAAATTAACGGTATTGAAGGCTGCTCTCTGTTTTATTTCCAGAATGTACCATGGCTGCGCACTGCGCAAAAATGCCTCCGGCCAGCCATTTTAAAGGCGGACCAAAGGCATTTTCCTCAGACCAATGGATCGTTAATAATTTCATCAGTTATTTTTTCCAATTCGTATTCCATCCCTTAAACAGGCCGGGATCGTGCCGGGGCATCCCAAAATCATACAGCGGTCCTGGTCTTTCCCAATATGCGGAACACCCCTGTCATCTCCAGGACCTTTGCAGTATTAAAGAATATAAAAGCGTCAATGGGCCACATGATCAGATTTCTGATAATACGCGGGGCCAGGAGCACCATAAATGCCTTTCCATACACAAGAGACAGGCACAGGGTGTTGAGGAACAGGTTGCACACAACAGCCACCACCAGCTGGACGGCCAGCACCCGCCACAGGGTCAGGGGCTTTTTGTAAAGGAAACAGCCGTACAGCAGTCCTTTGAGCATCACGATCAGGGTCAGACCTGGCATAAACGGCCCCATGGGCTTGACCAGGTACTTAAGCACATCCAGGGCTCCTCCAAACATGCCCCCCACCACGGGCCCGAACAGATAGCTTACAAGGGTAACGGGGATCCCGGAAAATCCGATCCTCACCGTATCCGTAATGTAAATGGTCAGCGACCCCAAAACCACTCCTATAGCCGCCATCATGGCGCATACCGTAACGGTCCTGACCTGTCTCATCTCCTGGGATGAGCTGGTAAATAAAGCTGCCAGTTTCTTCATGAACAATTACCTCCTTTGCAGATTTCTCGTACTACAATGGGAGATATCCGACATGTTCCAAACAGGTTCAGGATCATACCTGCACCCAGGTTCCAGACATAAAAAACGGCCTTACAAAACAGCCCTGCATCAGTTTTAATCCTGATCCAAAGCCGCTCTCAGCCGCTCCATCTATCTTCCGTTGCAGCGGGATGCGGCCTATGTACCGCAGGAAACGCAAGTTTCCTTTCGTCCAGCTGACAACTCCCTGTTCAGCCGGCACTTAACGCACATATGCCTACTCTGCTTTCATTATTTTATTTTATTGCTAATGTATACTATACACTATTTTCTTAAATATGCAAGTATATTTTTCAGTACCCTCCGGGGCCCATGACCGTTCCATGGGGATTCCGCCATGCGGGCCCTCTGTCTGCTCCACCCTCTAGGGAGCTTCCCAGTAAAAAATCCCGTCCTCCCTGGAACGGATGGCAAAGTCCTCATCATACAGGTACTCCAGGCAGGAAAAGGTCTTGCTGATCACCATCTTGAGCTTGATAAACTCCGCCTCATCCTTTGGCACGGATTCCATGCCGTAAGCCAGACAGGCCACCTCCTTGGTGGTCATCCTGCGGTGTCCGTGATCCAGAATATGTTTGATCAGGTCTGTCTTATCCAGATAGGCGAACACGATCCGGTTCACCACCCGCTTCACATCCTTGATCGGCTCCTTGTGGGCCGGCAGCACCAGACAGTCCTTATATTCATGCTTAAAATGTTCCAGGGATTCAAAATACCCCTTCAGCAGATGCTCATCCGGGTATGTGGTCCCCACAATGGGCACAATGCCGTCAATGACCTGGTCTGCGCAGAACAGGATCCTGCGTTTTTTTTCATAAAGCCCCATCTGTCCAAAGGTGTGTCCCTTCAGGGGAACGGTCTCAAAATCATATCCGCCGTAGGACAGGATCTGCCCTGCCTTTACCGGTGTATAGGCGAATCCGGGGATCTCAAATTCCCACCCCTTGTTCTCATTCACACGGCGGTTCACCTCCATGAACATGTTCCAGACCTGGGGTGTCCCTGTTTCGGTAACGCCCACTGCCCGCAGCACCTCAGGCTGGTCCTCCTGGGAGCCATGACTGTGGTTATAGTACAGACAGTCATAGCAGTGTCTGTCCTCCTGGGGATTCATGAAAAGCCTGGCCCCACGCTGGGCATACACACTGGCCAGTCCGCAGTGGTCATGGTGCTTGTGGGTCAGGAAAATATCCAGTCTATCATAAGTGATCCCAAGGCTGGCCAGGGCCTCCTCCATGGATTCCAGGCATTGTTGTTTCCTGAACCCGGCATCCACCATCAGGCTGCGCCCCCCGTCCCTGCCCGGAATCAGGAATATTTTTATTTCACTGATACTTTTTTGGTTGCTGTATAACTCCACCTCATAGATTCCCGGTGCGCGTTCCAACATATATGTCACCTGTCCTTTATTCTGTCAATCTTTCATCATCCTGTCTTTGATTTTCCTCTGATCCCTTGGCGGTCCCCATGCCACTAGCGGTCCCCATGCCTTTGGAGGTACTTATATCTTTGGCGGTACTTATGTCTTTGGCGGTACTCATCCTCTTAGCAGTTCTGGCAACAAACCATGCAATGATGATTCCCAGCGCCATGCCAGCCAGCACATCCGTGGGAAAATGCACAAACAGATACATTCTGGAAAATGCGATCAGCACTGCCAGCATCAGGGCGGGAATCCCCCACTTTCTGTTGAACATGAATATAGTCACCCCGCCTTCAAAGCTTACCAGGGTGTGGCCGGAGGGAAATGAATAATCCCTGGGCACCTGGACCAGCAGCTGTACGGTGGGATCCAGCCAGCAGGGACGGTCCCGGGCAATCAGATTCTTTAGGGCGACATTTCCCAACAGGAAACCTATGCCAATGGATACCAGCATACAGGCGCCCATGAGCCTGGTCCTTGGAACAGCAAACAGCACTGCTGCAAGCAGCAGCCAGAATATCCCGTGATCCCCAAGGGATGTGATCAATGTCATAAGGCCATCCACCAGGGGAGTATGCAGATCCTGGAGTAAATATAAAAAACGGAATTCGATATCGTCCACCTCTCTCTGGAATTAATGTCCCCTATTCGTACCATTATATCCCACGCCATATAAATTTGCAATATGTTAATATTTTAACAATTCAGCGGGTTTTCGTCAAAAATCCTTGCTTTTTTGTCAAAGTATGGTAAAATTCCTATCCATAACGTGTTAAATAATGCTTTCTGACAAATATTCCCCGGGGCGGGATGTACAGACGGCAGTAACGATGTTTGAATAAGGGAGAGAATGAGTATGAAAACCGAGAGTGTAAAGGAGTTTCTAAAACGGAAAAATGTTAACATCACTGTCCAGACCTATCTGATCGATGCACTGGGAGCCATGGCCTTCGGCCTGTTTGCCTCCCTGCTCATCGGCACCATATTCGGAACCCTGGGACAACAATTTGACATTGAGATTTTTAATGTGATCGCTGATTATGCCAAAAGCGCCACAGGAGCCGCTCTGGGCATTGCCATTGCCCACGCGCTGAAGGCGCCTCAGCTGGTGCTGTTCTCCGCAGCCACCGTGGGGATTGCGGGCAATACCCTGGGCGGTCCCGTAGGCGCTCTGGTGGCCACCATCATCGCTGCTGAGCTGGGCAAGATCGTCTCCAAGGAAACGCGGCTGGACATCATTGTCACTCCGGGGATCACCATTATCTCCGGCGTACTGGTGGCCCAGTTTGTGGGACCGGGCGTGGCGGGCTTTATGAACTGGTTCGGAAACCTGGTAAAAACAGCCACGGAAATGCAGCCCTTTATCATGGGAATCCTGGTATCCGCCCTGATCGGGGTTGCCCTTACCCTTCCCATCAGCAGCGCTGCCATCTGTATCGCTCTCTCCCTGGACGGACTGGCGGGGGGAGCGGCCACTGCCGGCTGCTGTGCGCAGATGATCGGTTTTGCAGTGATGAGCTACCGCGAAAACAGGGTTGGCGGCCTTATGGCCCAAGGTCTGGGCACCAGCATGCTGCAGATGGGCAATATTGTGCTGAACCCCCGGATCTGGATCCCGCCTACTCTGGCATCCATGATCACAGGCCCTGTTGCAACCGTGGTCTTTGGCCTTAAGAACATCCCGGCGGGCTCCGGTATGGGCACCTGCGGCCTGGTGGGTCCCATCGGCGTCTACACCGCCATGGGAGGCGGCGCCCGGATGTGGCTTGGGATCCTGCTGGTCTGCTTTGTGCTCCCGGCAGTGCTCACCTTTATCTTCGGGGAGATCCTGCGCAGGATGGGATGGATCAAAGAGGGGGATCTGAAGCTGGATCTGTAGGATTGGGGAAACATAGAGCAGGCGGAGCCGACCTGATATATTCATGGTCGGTTCCGCCTGCTTTTTTTATACGCAATCTTTTTGATACGTATTTCGTTCGATCCCTGTTCCGGGAATCTCTGGCCGCCGCGCCCTCAGGGCGTGCCCGCCAGTTCTATACGGATTGATTTCATGGACGGGTCATATTTCCTGTAGGCACATTTCCCGCACATCTTGGCCGCAAAAAGGGCTATGTCCGCCTTGTGGTAGAGTTCGTCAAAGTTGATCCCCTGTTCCGGGATCATGACATAGCCGGCAGAGATAGAGAATGTGATGTCCTTTCCTTCGCCGCGGCGTGTAACGGACATATCATCCACGATCCTGTTCAGCTTTGCCTCTATGTCCTTCTCACTTATGTTCTTGCAAAGGATGATGAACTCGTCACCGCCCATCCTGCACACAATATCCTCACTCCGGAAATAACTTTTAAGCTTTCTTGCATTTTGTACGATCATGGAATCCCCGAAGTCATGGCCGAATACATCATTGGCCATCTTGAAGTTATCCAGGTCAAACATGATAAGGGCTGCCGAGGACCATGCACCCTGTGCCAGATAGGCACGGATGGCCGGCAGGGCGGACTGACGGTTGAGAAGACCGGTAAGGGAATCCGTGGACGCCATTTTTGTCAGCATTTGTTTCTGCAGCTTGTTATCCGTAATGTCCGTACAGTATCCCAGCACCACCAAAGGCGTGCCCTCCTCATCCAGAATGGTTTCCCCCGCAGACCGGAACCATATGAGGGAACCGTCATCCGCTGTTACCGGAAATTCAAAACTCAAGGTTTTGTGGCCCACATTTCTTCGCAGATGCATCATGAAATCCAAAAAGGGCTGCCTGTATTTGTCCAGTATACATGCATTTCTGTCCAGAAGTCCGGTCAGACCCGTCACGGTTTCCCCGTTTGCTTCATCCTGCCTGCAGAGGTATTTTACGAAGTTGGGGCTGGTCACATTAGTGAGGACCAGGCTGTCATCCCTCAGATCCCATTCCCAGCTGTTGATCCCTGCCAGGTGGAGAATCGTCTTCTGCTTTTGGTCCAAAAGATCCAGCTCCTGCCTTTTTTCCTGGATATCCGTCACATCCTTGTAGTTAAAGAGGTAGATGGTCTCATCTGATTCCTGTTTCACGGATCTGGCCTCCGTACGGATCCAGACCTTCTTTTTGTCCGGCCGGATAAAGGCGGATACATGGGTGAACCTTTGTCCGCTGTCTGAAAGACAGCTGATCTTATGAAGAAGTTCCGGAAATCCGTCCCCGTATCCCTGTTCCAGATACCCGCCCTTTGGCAGCATATCCCTGTATTCTTCCTTTGTATACCCCAGCGACCTTGCAAGTCCGTCCGCCATAACCTCATATTCATACCGGCCGTCCCTGGATCTGACAAGGATAAAATCTTCAGGAACATAATCCAGGAGCAGGCGCAGACGCTCACGCAGTGTCACCATCTCCGTGACATCCAGGACCACGCCCTGGAAAAATTCATTTCCCCCGTAACTCATGTACCGTGTCTGGTCAATAACCCATATATAGCCTTTGGCGGATCTCATGCGGTATTCCATGTTGTAAGCCTGTTCGCTGTCAGTGAGTATGTCCACGCCTCTCACCATACGCTCCCGGTCATCGGGATGGACCATATTGATGAACTTGTTGTCAAACAGAAGCCTGATCTCCTCCCTGGTATAGCCAAAGATGTCCAGAAAGCGGTTGCTGATATAGGTAAAATCAAACTCTTTATTTTTAGCGCAGCGGTGGTAACCGCCGGGCATATCATTATTAAGGAAATTCAGCTCCTCATTCTTGCGAAGCAACTCACTGTTGCGCTCAGTTAAGGCCTCCTGGGCTTCCATGGTCTCCGAAATATCCGTACATGCGCTGACAATGGCCAGACGGCCATCCTCCGCCTCAATGACCCGCCCCTTATCAAGGGTCCAGAACCATGAGCCGTCTTTCTTGGGCATCCTGTAGGTGGTGGTGTACTCCAACCCCGGATAATACTCCTGCCCAATGTCCCGGCTCACGCGCTCCCGGTCATCCGGGTGGATGGTATTGAGGACCAGGCCCCGGATCGCCTCCTCCAGTTCCTCAAAGGAGTCATACCCCAGCAGCTTAACCATCTCATAGTTGGCAAAATACAGTGGGAATCCCTCCTCACAGTATCCGCCGATCATGCCTCCCGGGGTCATCTGGGCAAAAATGGATGCCGCGGCCCGCCGGTTCTCCTCTGTGAGCTTCATAAAGGACTCATCCTTTTGGGCAATGTGGACCACAGCGGACAGAGCCCTTTGGGATGCCTCCAGCTTCTGCTCCCTGCGCCGCTGCTCCGTGACATCGGACACCGCTCCATAAAACAGCCTGCGCCCGTCCTGTTCTCTGAGGAAAAAGACCCGCAGGTGCATCCACATATAGGTTCCATCCGCTTTCCTGCGCCTGATATCCCCTTCCGCTCCATTGAGCTGGTTCTCATACGCCTGGGTAAATATTCTTATGGCACGCGGCCTGTCCTCCTCCCGCGTGTCCTGGAGAATGGACCTGCGCTGTGATTCCAGATCCACTGCATTGGTCCCTGTGAGGGCACAGTACTGTTCGTTCACTCTCAAAAGTTCCAGTTCACTGCCCTGAAGCTGGTAGAACGCCACGGCTCCCAGGATATGGTTCATCATGGCATCGCTGGCAATATCCTCCTCAAACATGTCCTTGAGCCGGATACGGTCCATCTGCTTTGCTTTGATCCCCCTGTAATCCATCTGGTCCTCATCTGCCAGAAGGGGTTCAAATACCTCTATGGGCATGGGATGGAAAAAATAATATCCCTGACCATAGGCGCATCCCATACTCTTTAGGAAGTCTATCTGTTCCTTTGTCTCAATCCCCTCCGCGATCATGCGCAGCCCCATAATGTTGGCCAGCCTTGTGACAGCCTCCAGAATCTCCACGCCCTTCCCGGCGGTATCCCCATCCATGTCAAGGAACTTCATATCGATCTTCAGAACATCCACATTCACATCCTTCAGCATGTTAAGTGAGGAATACCCGCTCCCGAAATCATCCATAAGTACGGTGAATCCGGCTTCCCGCAGGGATTCCACCACTCCGGTGATCGCTTCAAATTCTTCCACATAAGCGCTTTCCGTGATCTCCACTTCCAAAAGCCTTGGATCCAGGGAATACGTTTCAACCAGCTTCCTGAAGACATCAGCCACATCCATGGCATAGATATCCATTCGGGATACATTTACAGAAATAGGGACGGCGCGGTGCCCCCTGTCGATCCAGCTTCGCATCCTCCTGCATACCTCCTCCCAGAGGTACAGATCCAGCTTGGAGATCAGCCCGTTGTTCTCCAGAACAGGCAGGAAATCCCCGGGAGGGATCATCCCCCGCACCGGATGGTTCCAGCGCACCAGGGCTTCCAGCCCCACGATCTTGCCCGTGCTCAGATTGCACTTGGGCTGACCGTAAAAGGTAAACTCCCCATGTTCCAGCCCCTTCTGGACCTCAGAAAGGAGCTTGTGGTTTTCCTCCATCTGCCGCATCATGCGGCTGTCATACCGGCAGGCCCGCTGGGCATAGCTGCCCTTTACCGATGACAGGGCAATGCAGGCCCGGTCATACATGGTGCTGATGGACAGGCTTTTATCCTCTATTCCATAAACACCAAAGGCAGGGAGAAATCCTGCCGTACCGCCGCACTGCCTTACATATTCCATGATCCGCTTTTGCAGCTGCCCGACAGCATCCTCCTCATCGGGAAGGATGATGACAAAATCATCTCCCCCCATGTAGCCCGCCATGCCGCCGTACTGGTCCTGTATATCCCTTAAATGGCCTCCCACCCGGGCCAGAAGCCGGTCCCCCTCCTCCTGTCCGTACCACTCGTTAAACAGCTTAAAATGCTCAATATCAACCGCCACCAGGCAATAACCGCCACAGGCTTTAAGGACAAACTCCCCGGCCCGCTTAAAAAACACGGTGCGCCTGTAAAGACCGGTGAGCTGGTCCATGTCCGTGCCCTGGGAAAGGGACTTCTTCATCTCCTCCTCCCGGCGCTTCTGCTCACTGATATCCTGGATAAAGCACATGAGGATGTCCTCATCATCTCCCCCCTGATTCAGGGGAACCGCTATCTGGGCCACCCAGCAGTAAGATCCGTCCGTCCTCTTTTTCCTGAACTGTCCCTTTAAGACCGAACTCCCGTTCCGGACCCCATGCTTTAAAAACTCTTTTATCCTTTTCGCATCCCAGAACTCCCTGAACGCCCGGGCGTCATCCGGATGGATCATATAACTCCCCACATCCTCAAGCATCCTGTCCAGGGGGCCCTCCGTATGGGGGATCATATACTTGTTCTCCACATGGTACAGTATCTTATAGGAATTCCTGGTAAAATTCAGTTCAAACAGCTCATCATACGCAGACATATTGGTCAGATTATAGAACAGGTTTTTATTTCCCTCATAAATTTCACGGACCAGCACCATATTGCAGGTGCCTTTTCCGGGCCAGTCTATCTTACCCGTTCCCACCTCCAGCCATTTTTGCACTACCTTATTGTAGAATACCACAGCGGATCCGTCCCTTTTGCTGAAGGGACATTCCTCACAAGGCCTGCTTTCCTGGCACAGCTTCTCATAACAAAGATCCCCGCACTGTAGCTCGGGAAATTTCTCCTGCAGGGTGGAATTATAATGAACGATCCGGTAATTATCATCAATAATGTAAATGCTGGTTTCATTACTGCATTTCATGGTGTTCATGCATGACCTCTTTTCTGCAATCTGCTGACACATATAACCCTATTATATTATTTTTTTCATGTATCCGTCAACCAAAGAATGGAATTGCGGACAGACATATAGGTGCACAAAAGGGACTTCCGGCCTTTACAGCCGGAAGTCCCCTGGTTCAACCTGTCACAGTGCCGCCTCAGAGTGCTCTTTCAGATGGTTTAATATACATTTTTTATATTCCAGAAATGCTTCCGTCACATGGAAATCCCCTGATCTGGGTTTTGGCTCCCTGACCACGATCTCACCTGTGATCCTGCCCGGCTTTCCTGTGAGCAGGTAAATACGGTCGGACAGCAGCACTGCCTCATCAATATCATGGGTGATAAACAAGGTTGACAGGCGGATCTGCTCCAACACATTCAGGTACCAGCTGTGGACCGACTGCTTGGTCAGCATGTCCAGCGCTGAAAAGGGCTCATCCAAAAGGGCCACGCTGCCTGAAAAGAGGTAGGTCCGAAGGAGCGCGGCCCGCTGGCGCATGCCGCCTGAGAGCTGGGCCGGGTATTTTTTCTGTGTACCCTCCAGTCCGAACTGGGCAAAATATCCTCCCGCCTCCTGCCTGGCCTCTTTCTTTTTCATGCCCTTTATAATAAGCGGAAGGGCCACGTTGTCCTCGATCGTACGGAAAGGAAACAGCAAATCCTTCTGCAGCATATAGCTGACCCGTCCCGGGCATCCTGTGATATCCTCTCCCTCCATCAATACACGCCCCTTGTCCGGGGTACTTAAACCGGCTATGATATTGAACAGGGTGGTTTTTCCTCCCCCGCTGATCCCCAGGAGGGAAACCAGTTCCCCTTTATTAAGCTCAATGGAAATGTCCTGGATAACCGGCTCCCCGTCAAAGGATTTGGACACCCCTTCCACCTTTAATTGTACCATCTGTTCCTCCTTGCCCCAGGGGCGCATTTCAGGGCGGCGTCTTAACAGCCGCCCTGCTGGATCTCCTCACACATGTCAGGGCAGATAATCATTGGAAAAACCTGTGTTTTCCTCAATGGGCGTTTCCACAAGCCCCTTTTCATTCAGCCAGCTGTAATACCCATTCCACCGGTCCGGTGAAATATACCCCCACCGCTCCGCATCTGCCTGGTACTGATCCGCCAGGTAGATCTGGCTTGCCTTTACAAGTTCAGGATCCAGCTCAGGGGCGGCCTTGCAGAGAATGTCCGCAGCTTCCTCAGGTTCCTTAACGGCATCCTGATAACCTTTACTCACCGCTTCCATGAACGCCCTGACCGTATCAGGTTCTTGTTCCAGGAAATCATTATTGGCAATGATGACCGGGGTATAAAAATCAAATACAGGATTCAGGTCCGCAAATGCAAAATAATCCGTTTCCAACCCCTCGATCTCTGTCTTTACGCCGGCCCACGCATAGAAGATCCAGATAGCGTCCACTGATTTTGTCTTAAGGGCCGTAACCTCGTCTGTTACCATACTGGGAATCAGCTGTACTTTGCTGAAATCACCGCCGTCCACCTCCATCACGTCCTGGATGGTGGCTTTTTCTATGGGCAGATCCCATGTGGCATATTTCATGCCTTCCAGCCCTTTGGGCCTGTCCATCCCTTCCCCCTTGCGGGAAATGATGCCGGATGTGTTGTGCTGGATAACAGCTGCCACCGCAGTCACGGGCAGCCGGGTATCCCCTGAAAACGCAGGCGCCAGGCTGTCCTGGAAGGACATTGCAAACTGTGCCTTGCCTGAGGCAACCAAAACCTCAGCTCCGTTTTCCGGCGGCTGCACAATGCTTACCTCCAGTCCTGCATCTTTAAAATATCCTTTTTCCTCCGCCACATAAATTCCTGTGTGGTTGGTATTAGGCGTCCAGTCCAGTACAAAGGTGATCTCCTTTGGCGGACCCTCCGCCTGCCCGGACGTCTCCTCTCCTGCCTGATCTTTATCCGGTGCCGCTTCCTGCCCGGATGGCGCCGCTTCCTGTCCTGATGAGGCTGCCTCCTGTCCGGGTGACGTCTTCTCCTGACCGGACGGGGCCGCGCATCCTGACAGCATGATTACAAGCACAGCCGCCCCAAGGACTCCTGCGTATCTTTTTTTCTTCATATTCTCCTCCTGAATCCTACTGTGTGCTCTCGAAGATTCCGAAAGTACACTACTCTATCCAACTAATTCTTAACGTTTTTCCCAGGGCATGCACTTTTTCTGAAGCAGCTCCACCAGCCACATAAGCAGCAGGCTGATCATTGAAATAAGAAAGATCACTGCAAACATTTTATCAAATGAAAATGCCTTTCTGACCCGTGTCATGTACACGCCCAGTCCGCCGAATCCCCCCAGCCATTCTGAGATCACGGCGCCTACCACTGCATAGGATGCTGAAATCCTGAGACTGGAAAAAAACTGGTTCAGCGCTCCGGGAAGCTTAAGGTAACGGAATATCTGCATACGGCCCGCCCCCATTGCCCGAAGAAGGTTCACTGCGTCCGGATCAGCGGACTTAAAACCTGTGAGAAGTCCCACGGTGATAGGAAAAAACGTTGTGATGACAATAAGTATGACTTTGGGCGTCATCTCATACCCGAACCACAGCACTAAAAGCGGAGCCATGGCCACAGCCGGAACCGTCTGGGTCAGGACGATCAGGGGATAGAATGCCTTATATGCCTGCTCAAACCGGTCCATCAGTACTGCGGCAAAAAATCCGGTTGCAATTCCAAATCCAAGGCCCAGGGCTGCCTCCGTCAAAGTAATCCTGGCATTGTCCATCAGAGCAGGAAACTCGCTCACAAAGGTACGCGCCACATGGACAGGCGAGGGCAGCATAAAGCCCTCTATGATTCCCATGGACACGGCAGCCTGCCACAATATGAGTATGGTGACAATGGCCGAACAGGACCAGAATTTACCTGTGGTGTTTTGTAACTTTCTTTTCAATGGTAAGCACATCTCCTTCAGGGCGGTAGGATACCTTGATATATGCCGCCACGGATGGCGCACCTGCCCTGACGGCAATGTGCTGGCACTCTTTCACAATATCCATAAGCTGGTCATAGTCGCCTTCAATGGCCGTCTCAAACGGTCCTACATAATAGTTTAACCCGGTGCTTTTGATATAATCAATGACCTGGTCCACAATGCGGATCAGCTCCTCATCGTTCTCTGCTTCCGGTAATGTCTGAATTGCTACACTTGCGTTCATAATTCTCTCCTTTTCTCTTATTGTCCCATAGGATGCTCCAACAGAACAGAATATAAAAATCCCGCCAGGACAATCCTGGCGGGACATCACAGACATGGTCTGAATACTCCCTACGCTGGCATTATCCAGATCAGGTGTCAGGGTTCGGAAACCTAAGTCCCATCTCAGCCAAGCAAGCCCAGCACCCCTCTTGATTTTCTTGCTTCAGTATACTACCCGTGATATTAAAAGTCAATATATGCCATTTAATATATTATATCCCCGCTTTTATCTCCTCAGTTTGAAGATCACCATGGTCAGTGATCCCTCCGGGCCGGGAAGAGGACTGTTATAGGTCAAAGTAAATGTGGTCTCCTCCGGAACTGCAATGATAAAGGAGACAGATCCCACCGCACTGGACCGTCCTTCCCCGGTCATGAAATAGATCCCATATTCAATATGAGGTCCGCCGTTATAGGACGGCGTGATCTGCATATATGTCTTTTCAGAATACAGTACGGTCACCTCATAAAAAATGGAGTAATATCCTGGCTGGAGAGTGATATGGGTGGGATCGGTCAGCACAATATTACCTGTGTCGTCCGCCACGCCAATTCCCATGGGTATCTGCTGTGCATTGACATACAGTGCCGCAAAATTGATAAAGGAAGCAAATATGTCGTTGGGTACCACACCGGTGGGGCCGGTAGGACCGGTGACACCAGTAGCGCCTGCAGGTCCGGTGGCTCCTGTTGGGCCTGTTATTCCCGCAGGACCTGTATCTCCCTGATTTCCCTGAGGGCCGGCAGGTCCCTGAGGGCCGGTGGCTCCCGATGGTCCCTGGGGGCCGGTGATCCCCGGGTTTCCCTGTGGTCCCGCAGGCCCCTGGAGTCCCTGAGGGCCGGTGGGACCGGCCGCCCCCTGAGGGCCGGTGGCTCCCGTGTTCCCCTGGGGGCCGGCAGGTCCCTGGGCGCCTATGGGTCCCATAACCCCGGTACTGCCGGTAGCGCCTGTTGCCCCTGTTGCTCCCTGGGCGCCGGTGGGTCCAACCTCACCTCTGAACCCCATGGGTCCCTGAAGGCCCTGGGGGCCGGTAACTCCCTGAGGCCCGGCTGCTCCCTGGGGGCCGGTGGCTCCCTGAGGCCCGGCTGCTCCCCGGGGGCCGGTGGCTCCCTGAGGCCCGGCTGGTCCCCGGCAGCAGCACCAGTCATTGCATCTGCATCCGCTGCCGCATCCATTTCCGCTATTGCACCCACTTCCGCTGCCGCAGCCTTTTTTGCCGCATCCATTTCCATTGCTACATTCATTTATATCGTCTTGATACATCGTACTCTCCCCTTCACATAGATTACAAAGCAAATGCACTTCCGGATCGTTCCGGCAGTGCATTGCGTTCGTTACTTTTATTATATGCACGTCTGAGTTCCCCGTTAATCCAGGGCGTACATAAGGGGAGTGCCCATTCCCGGGGGCAGCGTCTCCAGACTGCTAACAATTCCCTATAAACACATGCTTAAGGGATTTACGGGCAGTCTCTGCCAGGGAATAGACCGTACGGATATCAGTAGCCCCCCGGTCCGTCATCTTCCACCTTGGGAAAAACCGTGTGATATGGAGGGGAATGTCCGAACTGATCCCACCAACCCAGGAGGCCAGCTCCTTAATCTCCTGTTCTGAATCATTTTCCCCCGGCACGATCAGGGTGGTGAGTTCCACATGGCAGGCTTCAGCCGCCCGCTGGATGAAATGCCGGACCGTCCCCAAATCTCCGCCCAGCTTTGCGTAAAACTGGTCCGTAAACCCCTTCAGGTCAATATTCATGGCATCGGTAAGGGGCAGGATCTCATCCAGAACCGGGTCCGTCACACTTGCATTGGTTACAATCACATTCTTCATCCCGGCTGCCCTGATAAAACGGGCCGTGTCACGCACATATTCCCATCCCACCAAAGGCTCATTGTATGTGTATGCCACTCCTATATTTCCCCGGGGCCTTAGGGCCTGGGCCCGGGCAGCCAGTTCCCCCGGCTCTATATAAGCCGCTTCGCTTTCCCCCTCCCCGGCCATGGATATCTCATGATTTTGGCAGAAGGGACATCTCAGATTGCATCCGAAACTTCCGGCCGACAAAATCATGGTTCCCGGACAAAACATGGCAAGAGGCTTTTTTTCAATGGGATCCAGAGCCAGGGAAGTGATCTTCCCATAATTTACAGGTATGATCCTCTCCCCCGTATTCTTCCTGGCCCGGCAGAACCCGGTCTGTTCCCTGTCCAGTTCACAATGGTGCATACACACATCACATCTGATCTTCATCCCTTATCACCATGCCTTATGACCTGGAACCGCTCCAGCCTGACATCCATATCATCCGCATCGATTCCGGCTTTCTGTTTCGCGATCTCCAGCTGCTCCTCCACTGTGTCCACACCGTCCAGATTTGGCAGAAGCAGGCCGCGTCTCTGCCCTTTGGTGACAATGACCCCGTAATGCTTTACGTCCAGTTCCTCCGTTCCGCTTATGGGCTGTGTCTCTCCCAAAACATCCACACTGTACACAAGGCGGCACAGCTCTTCCTCCATTACGGATGGGAACCTTGGATCATGGATCCCGGCGCTTACCGCGTTCTGTATGATTTCCTCAGCCACATTCCGGCACACAGGGCCAATGGTGCCGATGCACCCCCGCAATGCGCCGTTCTTATGAATGGACACAAACGTCCCAGCCCTGGTGTCCAGCATCTCCTCAGGCAGTTCATCTTTAACCGTATCCAGGGAAATCATCCTTCTTGTGCGCACATAGTGTTCCAGGGATCTTCTTGCAAGGGATACATAGGCGTCCTCCCCATCCTGCATCTGCCTGCATCTCTCCTGTTCAGCCGCCTCGTACTCCTTGAGGAAATGGCGGCTTTTATCTTTTCCTTTCACCATAAAGGTACAAATGCCGTATCCCACTCCAAAGGGGCCCTGATAGGTCAGGCGTCTGGACTCTACAGCCATGCCGTCCATGGCCCCCGCCATCATGGTAAAGCTTCTGTGGCCGCATTCCCCAGCCTTTTCACAGAATTCTTCCTTAAACTCCAAAAGCTGTCCAAACCGGGCATTCCCCATAATCTCCATGATCCGTTGGTCATACTCCGGCCCCTGGGCGCTGTACCCGTAAGGTCCGTCCCCTTTCAGCTTATGGGACAGATCTCCGCTGGCTATGATTACCACTCTCCGCCCCAGACGTGAGACTGCTTTTTCGATCAGCTGTCCGGCCTTGTAATGATCCGCAAAAGGCAGACCGGAACCACCTATGCGGACCAGCCTGTAATCCCTGTAGTGCTGGTTCACAAAAAACAGCGGTACCATGGTTCCATGATCCAGAGTCCTGTCCCGTTCCCCCTCCGTTCCCATGGGAAAATCCGCTTCATCCGCCAGACTGCGCAGTTCCTTTACCAGCTCCCTGTCATATTCAACCTCCACGGCTTCCTGAGGCGCAAGAAACTGACCGAAATCTCCCCTGGCTCCCCTTCCCGGGGAAATGTGAAAGTAATCCCCATACATTACCGCGTGAGGCGACAGCATCACAATGGTCTCGGGCCGGGATTGCGCCACCAGAAGGGCTGCCTCATGATATGCCTGGACGGTATCCCTGATCAACAGTTCCTGCCCCCTGCCAACAGCCGGTACGATAAGCGGCGGATGGGGCACCATAATTCCTGATATGATAGCCATGTTCTCTCTCCTTCCTTAGTCATGTCCTAAGTTAAGTATAGCATTCCCCATCTCATTTAAAAAGGGTCAATCTTACAGCGCGATCCACAGCAGAACGGCCAAAAAAGCCAAATTTACCGCCGTGAACCAGGCCAGATACCTGCCTCTGTACATGGGGTACAGCCTGGCTATATATTTATAGGAAATAAGACTGGCCATGGATGCGATCAGGGTGCCCAGACCGCCCAGATTCGTCCCCACTATAAGGCATTCCCATCTGTCTGTGAACCCTGACAGCAGCAGGGCTGCGGGCACATTGCTCAGCACCTGGCTGGCTGCCACGGCGGTAAGGATCTCCCTGCCGTTTAAGATATCCTCCAGCATACGGCAGAATGCGGGGACACGCCCCATATTTCCAATAAAGATAAAAAATGCCCCAAAGGTCGCCAACAGGGAATAGTCCACGGCCTGCAGCAGGCTTCTGTCTCCCATCCACACTGCCGCCAGGACAAGGATGAGAAGAAGCTGCCACGGCAGCATATGAGCCACACAGCATATGGACAGCCCAAAGAGGGCCGTGTATGTAAAAAGCGGTCCCAAGGGCAGCTTTTCCCCGGGACATGTTTTCCCTTCCCTGCATTCTTCTCCCCGTTTAAGTCCCCTGAATAATCTTCCCACAATGATCAGACCTATTCCCAGCAGCGCAAAGGATGCCAATGTATAAGGCATCATAAGGCCCACAAAATCCAGGGCCGGTATCCCGGCCCTGGAATACAGATACAGATTCTGGGGATTTCCAACAGGTGTCATCATGCTGCCCAGATTCGCCCCAATGGTTTGAAGCAGGACCACGGGCACCACCATGGCCTCCATGCCCGCCATTTTAAGTACAGTGATCCCAAATGGCACAAATGTGATAAGCGCCACATCATTGGTGATGATCATGCTGAAAAAGAAGCACAGATACACCAGCACGGCCGCCACACAGCCTGCCCGGCTGACCCTTCCCAGCAGTTTTCCGCCGGCTGCCCGAAACACCCCCAGCCGGTTAAAGCCGGCCATGACCGTCATAAGGCAAAACAGCAGCCCCATGGTCCTGTAATCCATGTACGCCAGATACTCTTTGTCCGGTTTCACCAACACCATGGATACCAGTGCCAAAACAATGGCTGCGCTGAGCACTGTTTCCTTTTTTGCAAACGCTTTTATCCGCTTCATACCATATGTCCCCATCCTTTGTTGTTTCATTCGATTGTTCCATCCGGTCCCCCTCAGGATTCCAGCCATAGGAATAATATCACCTATGGGAGAAAGAATCAATGAAGAATAATGAATCCTGCTCCAGGATTCTCCGCCTGCAGCGGGCCGCTTCAGCGGCATTTTCCCTTCCGCCGCAGTGCGGTTTCCGCGGAGCGTTTTTTATATCATAGGGAATTCCAGAGAATTTTCCTTTCATATAAAAACAACACGGACCGGCTGCATATCCTGCAACCGGTCCGTGCCTGAATTTCAAGTAAGGAAAATCAAAAATTATTATGCTGCAAAAGGAGCAAGCTCTTCCAGCAGTTCATTACATTCGTCCGTATGAAGAATAAGCTCTACTGTTTTGGATTTTGCCAGGGACAGCACTCCAACAACAGACTTTGCATCAACCACACGGCTGCCGCACTTAACATCTGCATCATATGCATAGCGGTTGATGATTCTCACGAAATTAATTATCTGGTCTGCCTGCTCGAACTTTACCATTACATGTTTCATCTTTTTTCACCTCCGTATAGTGATCTTGTAAGTCACTGTCAGGTGCATGGGGGATATGGCCCTTGCAGAGCCGGCATCTGACAATGGTTACTGCCTTTTTCTTCTGTAATTCTTTGTACGCTCTTATCATACCACGCAACCATAATGGAATTCCATGGTAATATTCTATTATATGCTGTAAAATTTTCAAATATTTTACCTAAAACTGCGTTTTCCAGTATTCCACGCTGTCTGCATCCACCCGGATGGGCTCACCGGAAATGATTTCCATACCCCCGCCACGGCCCAATTCCAGCCTGTAGCTGCTGCCGTCCGGCAGCTTGATCTCCTGTCTGCTGGTCCCGCTCTGCCCATTGGTCCCGCTCTGACCGTTAGGATCACCCAGTTCACCGTTTGACAAGCCCAGGGAAAGATAGGCCGCTACCTCCCCCATGACCACAGGATCCCATATGTACATCACAGGGCAGACATCTTCCGCCCCATCACCGATGTGATCAGCCATCTGCCCCGGCAATCCCAGTCCTATGACCTTTACGTCCTTTTCAATACCCCGGACGCTGACCACGTCCGCGGCAGCCTTGATCCCCTCTGTGGACAGGCAGCAGATCACCTTCATATCCGGGTATGTGTCCAGCAGCCGTTTTGTCTCCTCATAAGCGGTTTCATAGATTCCTTCCCCGAATGCTATGTCCACCAGCCTCAAGTCCCGGTACCTGGTTCCCTCCAGTTCCTTTTTCATCCAATAGATCCACTCGTTCTGATTGGCCGACCGGCTTCCCGCAGACAGGATGGCCCACTGTCCGCTGCCCCCGCACACATCGCACACGGACTGTACCAGCTGCTGCCCCAGCTTCCCCGCGTCCACGGGTTTGACATAGATGCTCCTGCTCCCTGCCTCCGTATCCGCATCCAAAGTAACCACCGGTATGCCTTGATCCATTGCCTCCTTCAGTACAGGAGACAGGGCGTATTCATCATTGGCTGCCACGGCAATTCCATCCACCTGTTCGTGGATCAGGTTGCGGATCAGGCGTATCTGCTCCTGGGCCGTGGCATTATCCGGGTACAGGGTAATGCAGTTCCTTCCCGCCGCCTCGATCACCTGTCTGTATCCGCGGCTGGCCAGCTCATTATACCAGTTATTCCTGGATTTCATGATGATGGCGTAGGTCCCCTTGTCGTGGACCTGCTCTCCATAGCAGGAACTCACGAAAATACCCACGATCATAAAAATACATGCCGCCGCCCACAGCCCGCGCTTGTCTTTCATTTCCAGCCACCACCTTTGTCCCAATTCTTTTTTCCAGTATATACCTAATGAGGTATTTTGTCTATTTTCGTTGCAAATTGCCGATTTCTTGTTAAAATGATTGTATGACTGAATGAAAGGTACGTGCATATAGATGAAACTTTTGATTGCTGATGATGAAAAACTGACCCGGGAGGGGATCCGTGGCAACCTGGACTTACAGAGCCTGGGGATCACCCAGGTATTCCTGGCTGACGATGGGATCCACGGGCTGGAGACAGGCCTGAGGGAGCATGCGGATATCGTACTTACAGATGTCCGCATGCCCCGTATGAACGGTGTCCAGATGGCGGAAAAACTGCTGGCAGCTCAGCCGGATACGGTTATTATCTTCATGAGCGCCTATTCGGATAAGGAATATCTGAAAGCCGCCATCAAGCTGAAGGCAGTAAGCTATGTGGAAAAGCCCCTGGATATGGAGGAACTGGCCAGTGCCGTGAGGGAGGCAGTGGAAAACTGCCGCACCATGAGCACGCGCCAGGTGGCCGCCAGGAGCCATGAAAAGGAACTGCTTGGACACCTGTCCATGCTTCTCACGGAACAGAATACGGATTTTATGGAGGAGGCATCCGGGATCATCAACCGCCTGTCCCTCTCCATCACACCCACCACCTGCTTTTGTGCATTGATCGTGGAGAGCAGGACACCCTTAAGCCTGCTTCCGGAGCAGGGGATGGAACAGATCAGGAAATCATTTACCGGCTTTGTGGCCGACAGGGGAATGCATCAGATGTATCTTCTGAGAGCGGACCGGTACATCATCATTTTCCTGTATTCCGGCACCAGGCAGGAGGAAGAGGTGATCTGGTCCTGTGCCAAATTCCTGTCCGATCAGATCCGGGATTATTTCCTCTCCTTTATATCCGTGGGTCCCATGGTCAGCGGAATGGAGCGGGCCCATGTCTCCTTCCTGGACGCCCAGGAATATCTGAAGGAAAGCTTTTTCCATGAGTACGGCTCCATCCTCACAAAAGATATGGTCAATGTCCCCTTTCATCCGCCTGCTGACGTGATGCTTGACTTTACCGTTGCCCTGGCGGAAAAACAGGAGGAACACGCTCTTAAACTGGCGGACCGGCTGTACCGCTCCATTGTGCCCAGCAGCATGCTGGGAGCCAGCCAGGTAAAGGATATCTATTACAGATATTTCAGCAAGCTGGATGAGCACAGTATGAACAACTATATTTCCCT
Organism: Enterocloster citroniae; assembly: GCF_040545455.1. Classification (NCBI taxonomy): domain Bacteria; kingdom Bacillati; phylum Bacillota; class Clostridia; order Lachnospirales; family Lachnospiraceae; genus Enterocloster; species Enterocloster citroniae. Next base: position 138,900 of record NZ_JBEPLZ010000008.1, read on the forward strand.
GTGGCAGAAGGAGGGCCTGCACGCGGAAAGCATCTGGGACGGTGTTATGGGGTGCGCTACCTTAAAGGAACTCCATGAGCTTTTATGCGCCAAGCTGCGCCTGTATTTTGAGCAGCTAAAGGCAGACAGCGGGGAGAACCCCATTGTGTTCCAGATCAAGGAATTCATACGCCAGAATTACGGAACCGCATCCCTGTCCGTGCCGGATGTCAGCGAACATGTCCACCTGTCCCCCAGCTATGTGTGCACCATATTTAAAAATGAAACAGGCCAGACCCTGAACCAGTACCTGACGGATTACCGGATCAAGATGTCCAAGCAGTTCCTCAGCGATCCCCGGTATAAGATAACCGATATATCCTCCAAGGTCGGATACAGCGATGGCAATTATTACAGCAAGGCGTTTAAAAAGCTGGTGGGGCTTTCCCCTTCTGAATACAGGGAGAAAATGCTGTCATGAAAAATCCCATTAACCAGCTGGTCCACCGGTACACCTATGACCTGCGGCTGAAGACAAAACTCATCATATCCCATATCATCCTGATCCTTCTGCCCACAGCAGTGCTGTCAGGTTTCTTTTTCCTGCGTATTTACGGGATCGTGATGAAGGACAACATACGCTCCGAGCAGGTACTCTCCTCCCAGACAGTCAACTCCATCGAGAACCTGATGTCCCATGTGGCTTCCTCCTCGGATACCATCACCAACTCCCTGTTTGTGCAGGATATCTTCCGTATCCCCACCGACATAGCAGGAAACAGGACCATTACCACCTCGCGGATGAACAGCCTGTTCCACCTGGCCCAGAACATCACGGATACATCCCTGATCACGGATGTGAAGATATACTATGATGACAAGGCTTACAACGACCTTATGCAGTACAACCGGGTGGGAAATGCCCTGTTCATCCCCATGTCCTCCATTTCCAGCAGCTACTGGTATGGGATCTACAGCTCCTCCGACCGCATCCACCTGCTCTGCCCGGAGCTTTACCTGACACCGGACGAAGCGGAAAAGAACGGGAAACTGGCTTATATTACAAGGATCCCCTACACAAACGCCGATCAGATGCCGGCCGGCTCCAACACCGCTTCCGCCTATGTGGCGGTCTATCTGTCCCGGTCAGCCTTTGACGATGTGCTGAGAAAGGATGCCACGGTAAGGGATGAGGCTGCATTTATCATCAATGAACGTGATGTGATCGTGTCGGCCTCGGACATGAGCCTGGCCGGCATGTATTTCATCCCCCAATCCCAGCTTAGCACCCGTATGGGCACGGAAAAGGAATTTTCCCTTGTATCATTCCTGGACAGCACGGCCTATGCCGCTTATTTTCCCATCAATGACACGGACTGGACCATGGTTTCCATTATCCCGGCCCTTCATATCACAGATGCGGGCAGGGGGATGATGATGCATTTTGCAGTTGTCTACCTGCTGTTCACCGCGGTCGCCATGTATATCTCATTCCAGCTGTCAAACTCCATTGCGGACCGTATCATTGCCGTGGCCCTGCAGATGGAAAAGGTGCGCTCCGGGCGTCCACAGCCCATGGACATTGAAGACACCGGCTGCGATGAGGTAGGTGTACTGGCCGATACCTACAACTATATGACCGAGGAGATCGGCCTGCTAATGGACAGTCAGAAACAGGCGGCCGATGACTTAAGACGTGCCGAGTTCCGGGCATTGCAGGCCCAGATCAATCCCCATTTCCTGTACAACACCCTGGACATGATCAACTGGCTTTCCCAGACCGGCCGCAGCGAGGAGGTCACCCAGGCCATCCAGGCCCTTTCCCGTTTCTACAAGCTGACCTTAAGCCGCAAAAGCCTGATGAATTCCATTGAGACGGAACTCCAGCACGTGAGCCTGTATGTAAAGCTTCAGAACATGCGCTACGATGACTGCGTCACCTTTGTGATCGATGTCCCGGAGGAGCTTTATGAATATACCATCCCCAAGCTCACCTTCCAGCCCATTGTGGAAAACGCATTTCTCCACGGCATCATGACCACGGAAGAAAAAAAAGGCAGCATCCTGCTCACTGGTTGGAGGTCAGGGGATGACATTGAGTTCATCATCTCTGACGATGGAGCAGGCATACCGCCTGAAAAACTTGATACTTTGATGTATGATGTGGACCATACGGACACTGATTCCGGAGTAAAGCAGCCCGCCATTCCCGGACACATTGGAATCTATAACACCAATTTGCGCTTAAAGAGTCTGTATGGCGAGTCCTATGGCCTTTTCTTTACCAGCACGCTGGGGAAGGGCACGGAGGTGACCTTTAAGATTCCGGCACGGCATATTACGGATTCCCTGGAACGGATGTAGGCTCACCGGCCGGACGCTGGCTCCCCAACCGGACGCTGGCTCCCCAAGAAGTACAGACTACCAAAGGAGATGCAGGCTCCTAGTTGACCCCTTTCACCTCCCAGCAATAGGACTCATAGGCCTGCACCAGATTCATGGACGCAGTCTCCTTGGCCGCCTGCTTTTGTGCGTAGGCGGCTTCCCCTTCCAGGTACTCTGTGTTGGAGAGCAGGCCGGCCGCCTGTTTTCTCTGAAGAGACTGGTAGATAAGCAGGGCGCTTTCATAGGACTCCAGGGCTGCCTGGTATTGGATGACCCTGGATTCCAGCTCCTGGTAGGCATATTGAATGGAGGCCTCTGCCGTGCCCTCGGCCTCCCCCACCTGTTTAAATCTCCTGTTGATATCCGCTGTGCTGTAGGCCCTGGTGTGACGTTCGTTCTGGACGTTGGAATCATTGCCCACGGCTTTTTGTTTATCTGATTCAAAATCAATGGCGGCAATGGCCTCCATATCCGGGGCCGGTATGGCGCCGATGACAACATCCTCTCTATCCTCCAGACCCAGCATGGTCAGCAGGCGAAAGCGCAGTTCCCGCTCCTGCTCCCTGAGGGATTCCAGGGAATTGCGCGCAATGTCCAGACTGCTTTTTTCAGAAAGGACCTGGGCCTGGGTCGCTGAACCGGCTGTACTTTTTCTTACAAGAGCCTGATAGGACGCTTCCAAAGCCTGGACATTTTTTTCGGCAGCATACCGGTTTTGCGCCATCTGATTGTAGGAGTTCATCAGTGTCTGTGCCGTATATGTATAGGAATCCGCTGACTTTTCTATGGTCCTGGCGCTCTTTTCATCCGTCAGGTTTTTAATCTGGTTATAGATACGGCTGGCCGATGCCTTCAGCATGGATGCATTGGAGGAATAAACCGCCGATGTCTCCCCATTCTCATTTGAAAGGTCCTCGGCCTTGTCTTCCATGTTATCCTGTTCCCATTTCATGGTATCCCACATCTCCTGGTAGGCATTGATGGTATCCTCCTGGTCCGCTATGGTTTTTTTCAGGGTCAGGTTCCCTTCCTTCAGAAGTGTGCGGAGATCATCATATTCCACCCTTACAGCCCCAGAGGGATCAGACTCCTCTCCAAAGGATGTGATGGGCGGATTCAGGGCCAGAAACGCGCACAGAAACGCGGATATGAGCACACGTTGTTTGTTCATGCCGATCCCTCCTGTCATGATACAGATGCAAGGCCGTTTACTGCCCACTGGTAATCCAGCTGCGCCCTTAAAAGTTCCAGTTTCTGGGTTTGCACATTGATCTCCGATGTGGTAAACGAGGATTTTTGTTTTTCATAAGCATTCCTGGTCATGGTGCCTGCCTGGAGTTTTCTGTCAGCCGTGTCCATGGTATTCTTTTCAAGCTCATATGTCTGAAGGGCCTGGGTATAGTCTTCCCTGGCCAGCAGCAGGTTCTGGTACGCATTTTTCACACTGTTGGACGCCACTTCCCTCTGGCTTTTATAGGACTGCTCCAGGCTCTCCCTGTTGCTGACGCTGACTGCATTTTCAATCTGTCTTTTCAGTATTTTCAGACTGTAACTATTTTCCAGGGCCAGCGGGATATCGGATTCCAGGGAAATGGATTCCATCCATTCCAGGTCCGGCTCCGGAACATCACAGATCTCCACATCCGCTCCGTAAGTCCAGCCCAGCATGAGGCAAAGTGTTTCCTTTGTCTTGCCAAGGCTGCTGTTTGCAGATACAATGGATGCCTCGGCTGTGGTCACCGCTTCTTTGGCGGAAAGCAGGTCCGCCTGAGTGCTCATGCCTGCGCTGAGTTTTGTGGCCGTTGATTCATAGGCCAGCTGGGACTGGAGCCTGCTTTCCTCCAGCCGCTTAAGGGCATAGGTCTGGCTCCAATAGTCGATCATGCTGCTCTGAGCCTGTTTTACCAGACCGGCCTCGGTCTGGTCATACCCCAGCTTCTTGGTATCGCCGTCATCCACATTGTCATCCCCCTGCTCCCTCAGCTTATCCACCTGGATCTGGCTGTTCAGATAAGAGGACAGACGGCTTGCATAGTCGGAATCACTGGAATCCGGATAATCCATGGTGCCGTACACATCATCCGCAGCATCATAATAATCCTGGGAAATATCATCCCGGCTTTCTCCTCTGTACTCCTCGTATTCAATCTGGTTCTGGATGACCGTGTTGTTATACTCATGGACCAGGTCACCGATCTCGTCAAATTCCAGCCTGTTGTCCCGAAGCTGCGCCCATTTCTCAGCGGTATAGGCAAACTCAGGGCTTCCCGCCAGGGCACTGGCAGGGGTCAGAGCCACGCATATTGCACAAAGCAGGACCCCTGCCGCCTTTCTTTTACCCGTCATGTAATCACCTTTCCTTTTCAAATCCTTTTTTGGGCCGGATCCCGCTAAATATCCAGGACCACCCGCTTCTTGTTGCCGTTCATGATCGCGTAATAGATCGGCAGTATGAACAGGGCTACCAGCACACCCGCTGTCAGTCCTCCGATATTAACCACCGCTAGTCCCTGGGTAGTGGAACCGCTGCTTCCAATGGCAAGCGCCATAGGGATCATGGACAGGATGGTGGTCAGGCTGGTCATAAGGATGGGGCGGAGCCTGGTGGCGCCTGCCTCGATCAGGGCTGTCTTTAAATCCATGGTCATTCTGTACTGGTTTACGGTGTCCACGTAAAGGATGCCGTTATTTACCACGGTTCCCACCAGGATCAGGAATCCCAGCAGGGAAGTCATACTGATGGACACGCCGGTCAGCTTCAGGAGTCCAAAGGACCCCACCAGGCTGAAGGGAATGGTGGTCATAACCATGAAGGAAAACTTTGGAGACTCAAACTGGGCCGACATGACTACAAATACCATGAACACGGCAATGGCAATGGCCTGATACAGGGCCGAGAACTCCTCCTGCATCATCCGGTCCCTGGAGTTAACGCCTGTGGTAATGGTACCGGACAGGTTGGGATTTATGACCTCGCTGTCAATGACGGATTTCACATTACCGCCCGTGTAGTCTGCTGTGATCGTGATCTCATAGGACTTATCTGTTTTGGAAATGGAGGCCGGACTGTCCTTAAAATAGATTTCCGCCACATCGGCAAGGGCCACATAACCGCCGGAGGGCTTTGACAATATGATCCCCTGTAACTGGTCCACTGTCCTGTACTCCTCCTCCGGGTATTCAGCCATAACGCTGACCTCCCGGCCATCGATATCCAGGGTGGTAACCTCCACGCCATCCAGCATCTGGCTTACCATGCTTCCTATCTCGGAAGGGGAAAGTCCCTCCGCCGCCGCCATGACAGGATCCACCTCAATGGTCACAATAGGGGCTGTATTTTCAATGCTGGAATGGACATTGGCCACATCCTCCCTGGCTGTCATCTCCTTTACGATCTTATCGCTCACTTCCTTCAACTCATCATATTGGGTGCCGTGGAGAATGGTCTCATATCCCCTTCCTCTTCCCATAAAGCTCATGGAAGTGGACGCCTCCACGGTAATTGTACAGTTGTCAATATCCGACATTTCCTTTTCCCACAGCGTGGCCACATCCTCCGTATCCATGGTTCTGTCATCCTTCAGATAAGCGGTAATAGTACCGCTGCTGTTGTTATACCGCAGCATGTAGGAATCCACATTTTCATTGGACGCCACAATACCCTCTGCACGGGACAGCATGTCATTGGCCTGGTCGGTGAGAAGGCCGGGCCTGGTCTCTATGGATACGCTTACGGTTCCCGTGTCATCCGAAGTCATAAGCTCTGTTTCCATGCCGTTTGCCAGCACCAGGGTTGCAATGATGATCGCCACCGAAGCAATCATCACCAGGGCTTTGTGTTTTAACAGGCTTGGCATGATGCGCCGGTACGCGTTCTGCATATGGACCACGGGACGGGACATGGGTGCTTTTTCCATCTCCTTGGGTTTATACATCATATAGCTTAAGGGCACCACGGTCATGGCTGAGAACAGGGATGCGCTCATACAGAACACAATGGTATATCCCAGCGGTTTGAACATCTGGCCCGTCATACCCTGTAAGAATACCAGTGGGATAAATACCACGCAGGTTGTAATCGTAGAACCGATGATGGACTGGAGCACGATGCCGGTGCCTCCCAAAGCTGATTTGGCATAGCCCAGCAGTCCCTTGTCCTCACTTTCATCCGTTGCCCTAAAGCAGCTCTCCAGCACCACAATGGAGTTATCCACCATCATGCCCACGCCAAGCACCAGGGCGCTCATGGTTATGACGTTCAGGGAAAATCCAAAGGAGGTCATGAGGATCAGTGAAAGCAGGATGGAGGTAGGGATGGAGCTTCCAACGATCAGGGATGCCTTGTAATCCCCGAAAAACACAAAAATAATGATCATGGAAATAACCACGGCCAGCACCATGGTCACGGCCACGTCCTGCAGGGAACTTAAAATGCTGTCAGCCGTGTCCCTGGCAATGGTAACGTGGAGATCCTCATCCGCTGCTTCCAGGGAGGCAATGGTTTTCTGCACGGCGGACGACACATCCATGGCCGTGCTGCTCTGCTGTTTGGAGATGGACAGGGAAATGGTCTCCTGGCCGTCATATCTGGAAATGCCGCCTCTCTGCTCCTCCGCCTCATATACATTGGCCACATCCTCCAGGTACACGATCTGTCCGCTGGATGTGGTGATGGGAACACGTTTTAAGTCGTCCAATGTGTCATTCTCCACCGAGGTGGTGACGGACAGCTCCAGGTTCCCTGCCACAGCATCACCGGAGGGGTAGGAAAGATTGGCTGCGCTCATAGCTGTCCCGATCTGGCTCATGGTCAGTTTATACTGGGCCATCTTTTCAGACTGGAGTTCGATCCTTATGTATTCCGAGGAACCTCCCATGGCCTCCACATCGGCCACTGAGGTTATTTTTTCAAACTCAGGCACCACCTTTTGGTCCACATAATCGTACAGATCCTTTTCTGTTTTGTGGGAAATGGACAGCATCATAGTCGAGCTGGCATTGTTGTTCATTTCCATGACAGAAGTTTCCACATCATCCGGAAGCTGGCGCTCCAGACTGTCCAGTTTCTTTTTCAAGTCATCATATGCCTCATCCATATCCGTACCGTAGTCATATTCCAGCATGACCATGGAACGGCCGTCACTGGAGGATGAGGACATGCTCTTTACCCCTTCCAGGGTGCTGACCTCATCCTCTATGGGTTCTGTCACCAGTTCATTGATATCCTCAGGCCCTGCGCCGGAATATCTTCCCATGACGATCAGCATGGGAGTATCTGTGTCGGGCATCTGCTCCAGGGTAGCTGAAAATACGGAGGAGATACCGAACACCAGCAGGCAAAGCAGGGTCATGACCGTTGCTACCGGCCGTTTTAATACAAGTCTTGTAAGTCCCATGGTATGCCTCCCTATTCTGCCTGATCCGCACTGCTGTCCTGCGCCTGGCCGGATTCTTCTCTCAGCTGAACCCTGGCCCCTTCATACAGGTTGGAGCTCCAGGTGCTTACCACCATGTCATCCTCTGAAATGCCGGACAGGATCTCAGCCTTCTCGGAATCATAAAGCCCCACTTCCACCTGCACCATCTGCGCTATGCCGTCTTTATAGAGATATACATACCCGTCCCCGCCGCTGTAGTAAACAGCATCCACCGGTATGGTCATTGCATTTTCCGTATATTCCGTTACCAGACTCAGTTTAACGGTGCTGCCTGTCGCTATGCCGTCCGCGTCTTTAAGTTCTGCCTTAACCTTAAACAGACCTGTATCCGAGTCCACCATGGAACTGATCTCACTGATATTTGCCTGGTAAGTCACCCCGTCCTTCTGGATATCCAGCGCATCCCCGGATGCTATGTTACCCATCATCCGCTCCGTCACGTAAAAGGATACGCGTTTCTCTCCCTCCCCTGCAATGACGCACAGCTGGGCCGACTGGGACACGCGGTCATGTACTTCTATATCGCAGCTCTCGATCTTGCCGCTGATGGGAGCTGTCACCGTGCTGTATTCCACCTGTTTTTCATAGGCCAGCTTTGCCGATTCATACTGCAGCCTGGCTGACTTGACCTGGTTGGAGTACTGCTCATATTCCTGATCCGAGAGGTCGCCGCTGTTATAAAGGATCTGCATCCTGCTGAGATTGCTCTGGGCCTCGGAAAGGGAAACAAAGGCCGCATCCATGGAATTCTTGGATGTCTCCACCTGCTCCGTGTCAATCTCACAGAGCACCTGTCCCTGTTCCACCACATCTCCGGACTTAACCAGAACGCTGGTCACATCACCGGAGGCTTTGGCATACACATAGACAAAATCAGAGGGCTCCACGGTTCCGGTAAGGCCAGTGGTCAGTCTGATATCCCCCTTAACCGGGTTTTGGGCCTTTACAATGGTAGGGGAAGCTTCCTGGCCTGCCCCCATGGCTTTTTTCTGTCCCTTATCCATTCCTGACAGCACCAAAAGGACTGCCACAACCGCTACAGCTGCCCCAATCCCAATCTTAACCTTCATGCTCTTTTCCATTATCTCTCTCCTTTGCCTTTATCCATTCGTCTCATATAGTAAAGGTTCAAGATAAATTAAACATTAACAAATCCCTAATGTACGTAAAATAAAAGTGAACATTCTGTGATTTATTCATGTTCGCTTTATAAATGAATGCTATAAATGTATAATAGAAATCAATTGGAGGATAATGCCATGTTTCAGATATTAGTAGTGGAAGACGATAAAAACACGCGTAAACTAATGGAGGCTGTTTTAAAAAGCAATGGATTCCATCCGATCATGGCCTGCAACGGGGAGGAAGCCCTGAAGCTTCTGGACAAACACCTGGTAGACCTGGCGGTTCTGGATATCATGATGCCCGGCATGGATGGGTATGAACTTACAAAACAGCTGCGGGCATCAGATTATAACCTGCCCATTCTGATGGTCACCGCCAAGCAGCTTCCCGAAGACAAACGCAAAGGATTTATTGTGGGAACAGATGACTATATGACAAAACCGGTGGATGAGGAGGAAATGATCCTGCGCATCAAGGCTCTGCTGCGCCGTGCTCAGATCGCCAGCGAAAGAAAAATCGTGATCGGTGATGTGATCCTGGACTATGATTCCCTTACCGTGACCAGGGACAGTAACAGCCAGACCCTGCCCAGAAAGGAATTCTATCTGCTGTATAAACTCCTCTCCTATCCGGGCAAGATATTCACCCGCATCCAGCTCATGGATGAAATATGGGGAATGGAATCTGAATCCGATGACAATACCATCAATGTCCACATCAACCGGCTCCGCAAACGCTTTGAGGCATATCCGGAGTTTACCATTGAAACCATTCGCGGCCTGGGTTATAAGGCGGTCAAAAACGTATGAAGAAAAAAATCAATCACAAACCGCTGCGCACCGTTATCCTGGTACTGTCCCTGGTGATCTTTGTGATCATGTTTGCGGTCATGACACTTCAGGGAACCCTTATGTACCTATACCTGAAGATATGGTATCAGGCCGATATCCCTATGCCTCAGTTCTGGCGTCCCATACCATTTACCATACTGGTAAGCACCCTGGTGGGCGTGGTCCTCACCATACTGGCCAGCCGGATCCCTTTAAAACCCATCCGTGACCTGATCGAAGCCATTAACCAGCTTTCGGAAGGCAATTTCCATGTCAGGGTCCATCTGGACCTGACCCGGGAATTTGTCAGGCTTTCCGAGAGTTTTAATTCCATGGCTCAGGAGCTGGAGAACACAGAGCTTCTGCGGTCTGATTTTATCAATAATTTTTCCCATGAATTTAAAACCCCCATTGTATCCCTGCGGGGTTTTGCAAAGCTTTTAAAAAATCCCGACCTGCCGGAGCAGGAGCGGCAGGAGTACCTGGACATTATTATCCATGAATCCAACCGTCTCTCACAGCTGGCCACCAATGTACTAAACCTGTCCAAAATCGAAAACCTGAACATCCTCTCGGATATGGAGCTGTTTGATCTGACCGAGGAGGTGCGCCAGTCCGTACTGCTCCTGGAATCCAAATGGCAGAAAAAACAGCTGGAACTCATCATTGACATGGAGGAGATTGAATATTACGGCAGCCGTAACCTGTTGAACCAGGTATGGATCAACCTGATCGACAATGCCATCAAGTTCTCTCCCGACCACGGCAAAATCAAACTGAAACTTCACCGGTCAGGCACCTCCTCTGTCTTCCATATCCTGGATAACGGCTGCGGAATGAGCGAGGAGACCAGTCAGCACATATTTGACCGCTTTTATCAGGGTGATCTTTCCCATACCACGGAAGGCAACGGGATCGGACTTACGGTGGTGGAGAAGATCATCCGCCTTCACGGTGGGAATATTACGGTTCACAGCGAGGAGGGTATCGGTACCACCTTCGTGGTTACCCTGCCGGATATCCAGCCCCGGAATACGTAGGCTTTCCAAATTCAGGCTTTATTTATCAAGTCTTATTTATCAGGCTTTATGGCCGTCTTGCAGTTATTCTGCGGGAAATTGCAGTGTGGGAAATTCCAGCTCTGTCACAAACAGGCATCCCTCCCTGCTGCAGACAAAGCTTCCCCTGTGGCGGCCCATGATCTTGGCACATGTCTTAAGTCCGATGCTGCTGCTCTCCTTCTGTGCAAGATCCTTTGCGGCATGATTGGTAAATCGGATCCACAGACGGTCCTTTCCCTGCCTGTACTCCACTGTAACAGGGTGGGAAGGATCTGCATATTTCAGGAGATTGGAGAAGATGTTCCCAAACACCCGGCGCACCAGCCCGATGTCCACCATAAGGCGGCAGTCAATGTCGTCTGAACTGCGCTCAATGGCAAATCCCTGGTTTTCCATGTCAAAGAGACTCTCCTCCACCACCTGGCCCAGGAACTCCGCCCCATTAACCTCAATGGTTTCCAGTTCCTCCTTCTCCTTACCGTAAACAATAAAATACTCAAACATCTTATCCGACATATCCTTGATCTGATAGGCTTTGTCCCTAACAGACGCCAGGCACCGCCTGTACTGCTCCTCATCCTTCCACCGCTCCATCTGAAGGATATCCACATATCCCAGAAGTGAGGTCAAAGGCGTGCGCAGGTCATGGGACATGGCTGTCACCAGATCCCGGTTGGCATCCCTGGCCGACTCCTCCTGTTCCTGACGTTCCCTCACGGCCAGGCGCATGGCATCCATCTCAGCCGCCAGGGACGCCAGCTCATCCTTTCCCTTGACCGTGATGCTGTAATCCAGGTCCCCGCCTTTCAGAATATGGATTTCCCGCTCCAGCAGGGCAATATAACGCACCTTCCTGCGGATCAGCAGGAACAAAAGGATCATAAAAGCCGAAACGGATATGATTCCATTGACCGCACTCACCGCCGTATAGTATCCGGCCTCGAAGAAATAGCTGATGACAGCCTCCACGGTCCCGTCTGCAAACTGCAGCCGGTAGGCCCACGGAATGCCCATCGCATCCATATCTGTCCTCATCTCATCTTCCCCTGCCTTTTCCTCCTCTGACGAGGTTCCGTACTCCATGTAAGGGATCGCGGCCGCAATCTTTCCGTCATTGCTGTAAAAGATATTATCATTTTTATACAGGGTGATCAGAAGGTTTTTCTGTGTTTTAGCCCATTGGTCCAGCATATTGCTGTCCCCTGAGGACAGGCTGTTTTTTGTCACATATTCCTGGAGGCTGTCTATGCACCCCTGTTCCTTGGCCAGTATCACATCCTCCCTGAAAAGCATCCTGTCTAACATTCCATAGCCAAGGGAATTCAGTCCCATGAACAGGAACATACCGACCATGGCAGAGAGGATGGCAGACAGGGCCAGTTCCATCCCCAGCTTGTTGATCCTGCATCTTTTACTCAACCCGGTACCCCTTTCCCCAGACATTGACCACATATTTGGGATTCTTAGGATCCGCCTCCAGCTTTTTCCTCAAGTTCCGTATATGTACCATCACCGTATTATTTGCACTGTAGAAAAAAGGCTCTTCCCATACGCTCTCATAAATATTTTCAATGGTAAATATCCTTCCCCTGTTGCATGCCAAAAGGAGCAGGATCCGGTATTCCAAATCCGTTAAAAGGAGTTCTTCCCCTGCTCTCCTGACCTCATTCCATGCTTTCTGGATGGTCAGGTCCTTGACCGTAACCGCACCGTCCTCCTTTTCCTCCGTCTTGCCCTTATATACATGGTATCGCCGTATCATGGCCTTCACCCTGGCGGCCAGCTCCGTATAGGAAAAGGGCTTTGCCAGGTAATCATCCCCTCCTGCGCCAAACCCCATGGTCTTATCGGAATCCTGGGTGCGGGCTGTCAAAAACAGGATCGGCACCACGGATTTTTTGCGGATCTCCGCACAGGCGGAGAAACCGGAGCGGCCGGGCATCATCACATCCAGTATGATCAGGTCATAGGTGTCATCCGCCATGGACACTGCCGATATGCCGTCAGCAGCCTCATCCACCCGGTAGCCCTCCCCCTCCAGAAGGATCCGCACCACCTCCCTTATCTCAGCATCATCATCTGCAAACAGAATCTTTCGTTCCATCAAATTCCCATCCTCCAATGTCTGCCTCTTTCCCGGCACTTTTCCCCATTATATCTCAGGCAAGGGACGCATTCCATATAATACAGTAATTCTTAAGTTTTCTTCAGAAACACTCTTTGGGGATCAGTCATGCTTAATGGCCTCCAGGGCCGGGATCCCCACCGCCTTGTTGGCCGGATAATAACCCGCTCCCACGCCAATGGCCACTGAAAACAGGATGGCGAACAGGCTGAGCCACCACGGGATCACGGACAGGCGGGAGGGGATATCCGCCATCCCGTCTATGATCTGCATGGAGGCGGAGACCGGTAACCGGGCAGCTGCCAGGTTCATGACAGCAGAGATCCCATAACTTAGGACCGAACCCGCAATACCTCCCAACAGGCCGATGCACCCGGCTTCCAGTAAAAATATTTTTCTTACGTCTTTTACAAAGCACCCCAGTGATTTCATCACGCCGATTTCCCTTGTGCGCTCTGATATGGACATGATCATGGTGTTAGTGATCCCCAATGCCGCCACAAACAGGGAGATTGCGCCCAGGCCTCCCAGCATCATCTGCTTCTGTCTTGCCTCCTGCTCCATGGGCTTTCGTATGCTCTCCATGGAACTGGTCCTAAATCCCATCTTTTTGATCTCCAATTCCGCCCGGGCCACATCCCTGATATCTTTTACCTTTACCAGAGCGCTTTGGTATCCCTTACGTGAATCCCACTTTTTTCCAGCCAATCGGGCCTGCTGCTCCAAAAGGGACTGGTACATTTCCAAGCTCATCAGCAGGCCCATGGAAGTCTCCTCACCCTTTGCGAAATCCTCTTTCAGCCTCCCTGCTGCCTTAAATGCCTGAACCACCCTTTTTCCGTCTTCCTTTCCGCTGTCCAGTTCCATGGTGACAGGGGTTTTCATAATGTCAAAATAGGGCGGCGGCATCACCGGCATTCCCTTGTCATCCCATTCTCCGCCGTACATATCCACTGTATTTTTTCCCTGGGGCCGTTTGGTATCCTCAAACATATAAGCGAAATTCTGTCCGGCATAAATACAGTCCTTTTTATCCGGCTGCCAATCCCCCTGCGTAAGCTTATAACCCATGGCCCGGGCAGCGGACAGGTCAATTCCCACAATGGATGCGTAACCGGCCTTGTACCGCTTATCCCTTCCCCCATAGACTGTAATGGGAACATTTTCTTCGCTCAGCTTGGGAGTGGCAGCCTCCACCCCCCGGAGTTCTTTTATTTTGTTTATGGCCCTGGTATTCAGCTTTGCGGATTTAGCTCCCTTCCCGGTGGGATACACCTGTATAATGGACAGATCCCCCATCTGCGCCAGCGCCTTTTCCTGGGCGTCCTTCATACCGATCCCAATGGATATCATGATCACCACGGAGCAGCAGCCCACAATGACCCCCAGCACAGTGAGAAGGGTGCGGGCCTTGTGGCGGCTTAAATTCTGGAGGCATACGGTGATCAGATCCCTTGTCTTCATGATCGTCCCTCCTGGTCTGTGTCATCCCGGCTCATATCTTCCAGCTCATCCCACGGATCCAGCCCGGACGCCGCCTCTTTCTTTTTCCTCCTTTTTCTTCTGACTCGGACCACTGCGGCCGGAACAACAATGGCCGGCACCAAGGCCATAAGCCATATCCCGGGGCCTGCGCCGCCCCGATCCTGATCCGTTCCCGCATCCACGGGGAGCTCACTCATTTCAGGTGCAGCCTCCTGCACAGTAAAATTCACCGGAATTTGCAGGGTCTTCACCTCCATGGCCTCATCCTCATAGGTCACGATCACCTGTCCCTTAAATTCCCCCTTTGTTCCAGGCGTTACCACAAAATCAATGGTTCCGCTTTTTCCCGGTTCAAAATTCCCCAGGGTCAGGTCCCTGGACAGGGCATCGATCTCCCCCTCCAGCCTGGCTTCCACATTGTACACCTGTCCCCGCCCCTTATTTACATAGGGAATAGAAATGGCGGCCTCCTCACCCTGGCGTATGGCTTCTGTAAATGAGGGCTCCTTTACCTGGAACCGGTCCGGCTGATATACGGGTATTGCAATGGTTTCATTGGAGTTGGACTGTTTCCGCTCCCTTTTGTCCACATATTCATATTTGCAGGCAATGGTGATCTTGGGTGACTGAAGCTTGGACTGGAACAGGGCCTGTACCGTTACCTTCTCCTTTCTGCTCTCACCCGGCCCCAGCTTTGGAATATAGAATGTGTTGGAGGATGAGTTGATGGAGATGCCCTCCCCAGTGTCCAGGGACATCACCACATTTTCTACTGCTGAGGCGTTACTGGTGTTCTGAAACTCCATCTCCAGATCAAATACCTGGCCGGCCGTCACTTTTTCCCCATATGTATAATTTGTGACGATCACATTGGGTGTGGGATTCCCAGGTCCCTTTGCCTGACCATTGGTGGGGATCACAATCTTTTCACTGTAAGTGCCCTGGACTGCTCCCTTGTCGGAATCATAATCAAATTTCAGTGTCATCCCCAATAACTGGGAAGCAGCTGAGGACAGCTCAGCCCCTGCCTGAAGGCGCACAGGCACTTCCATGGACTGGCCGGCCCTCAGTTCCCCCAAACGCCTGGTATCCGTCTCCTCCAAAAGCGATATCTGGTCATTGGATTCAAAGGTGGCTGCAAGGTTGCGGATATCCTTGTCCGCACTGGTATTTTGAAGGGTCAGCAGCACCTGGAACGCCTCCCCTGGGTTGACGGTCCTTCCAATGCTCCTCCCCACCCTGATGACGGGCTGGCCTGAGACAGAGCCTCCCTTTACGGGAATCAGTACCTTTTGGGAGGAGGTGCCTGAAACCAGATTTCCCCCTGAATAATAATTATATTTCAGCTCCAGGTCAATGACCTGGGTGGGTCCGGATATCTCTGTTCCCGCAATCATGTTGAGTTTTACAGAAGCCGTCTTCCTGGAATCCAGGCGGCTGACGATCCGGGAATTGGTGTCATCCCCGATAAACACGGAACCTCCCGGGCTCACGGTGACCACCATGTCCTCTATATCCGCGTCACTGCTGGTATTTTCCATATCCAGTTCCAGGGTGAAATGGTCTCCGGGCCCCACGGGAGCCTGTGGGCTGATCCTTCTGACTTTAATGACCGGCTGTCCGTTTGTACTGCCCGAATCCCCGTGCTCCCCGGGATAGGATTCCTCACACTCCAGTATGGCGGCTTCCTGGATCTCAGATGGGATTCCCGCCTTTTTAAAACTAGTCCTGAATTTCAGGCCATTGCCCTTTCCAAGATAGGTAAGCCTGGCAAATGTAACCGTAAACTCCAGATCATCTTCCTTTTCCGATGTTACCTTTACCTTTGGATTCCCGGACATTTTAAAGCTGTCATTGAGTTTTGTGACGGAAATATTGGTCTTCCCCACATCCTTTGTGCGTATCCCCGTCCCCTTTACATGTACAAGCACTTTGGCCTGCCTGCCTTTTCGCAGGTTATCCAGCGTATCCCTTGATCCGGCCACTGCATAGATCTCATAGCCGTCTATGCTCAGGTTCAGCGGAGCGCCCGGTATATTTTCCGTTTCATCATTTTCTTCCTTTTCTCCGCTTCCGGATGGTCTGGGAGATGCATTCGATGGGGTCCCTGTGGCTGCCCCCGCTCCTCCCCTGCCCGCCTGGGCCAGGGCACGCCCTGCAGTCCCTCCTGCAAAAACCGAGGCCATAAGGACCACGGCTGCCAGAAATACCTCCAGTCTTTTAAATCCCCTATATTGATTCAGCATATCCGTCCATCCTTTCATCTCCAATTACATTGCCGTCCTTTAACGTCACAATGCGGTCCGCAAAGCGCGCCATACCCGGGTCATGGGTGACCAGGATAATGGTTTCATGGTATTTCCTGGCAAAGCCCATGATCATTTTCATGATCTCCTCCGTGGTCCTGGAATCCAGGTTTCCGGTGGGCTCATCTGCAAACACCACCTGGGGCCTGGTCACAAAGGCCCGCGCGATCCCGGCCCTCTGCTGCTGGCCGCCCGACATCTGCCCCGGATAGTGATGCAGACGGTGGGACAAGCCCACCCGTCTTAAAAGCACCTGGGCAATGCCCTCCCGCTTTTCCTTTTCCATTCCCCTGAACATCAGGGGCAATGCCACGTTTTCCACCGCTGTCATGGACGGCAGCAGATTGTAGGACTGGAAGATAAAGCCGATATGTTTCTGACGGAACGCCGCCAGTTCCTCCTCATCCATCTGTGATATATTCATTCCCTGTATCAGGACCCGTCCCCTGGTAGGTTTTTCCATGCCTGCCAGCTGGTTTAACAGGGTGCTCTTTCCCGACCCTGAGGTCCCGAAGATGCAGCACACCTCACCTTTATATATTTTCAGGTTGATCCTGTTTAAGGCCACCACTTCCTCATCCCCCATCCGGTAGACTTTGCGCACATCCTGAACATGGATCATCAGCTCCTTTTGCTTCATTTGTCCCACTCCTTTTTTTCATACCACCAATCATACAGGCTAAAATCTCATGATCTGCCTCATATAATTCTTAAGAAATCTGAAGTTGTGACACTGCTATGCGCAGGTTGGATTAAGATCCTAAAAAACACCCCATCCGTTTGTATCCAAATAGATGGGGTGTTTTTAATCGATATCAATTAAATATCTCTATGTTTTAATCGGCATCCCAGGAACAGGGTGCAGTCAGGCCATAGATGCACAGATCGTATATGGTCTTAATCGTTATCAGGCATTAGTTTAACCGTGACCATGATATACTTTATGAAAGAACCCTGCTCCAATGTGATATCATCATAGTGGGACTGGGATGGGAAATCGTAAGTCCCTTCCTCAAACTCCACCCAGAGCCAGTTGTATGCTGCATATCTTGCATTCTCTACTGCATCCTCCAAATCCGGTCCATCCGCCACACAGTACTCCAGATCCGGAAATTCCACATGAAAACCCGCATCTTCCTTATGGGGTGTAAATACAGCCGGGTACGTAAACGTCATAATAGTTTTCCTCCAACATTCATAGTAAACACCCCCATTATATACTTAATTTTCCCCTTTGTACAGGCTTTCATTGTTCTAAATCAGGGCCATGGGACGCTGACTGTATCCTTCAGTGTCAGGACTGCCACAATTCGTTTCCAATTATTAGGCTTTTCTTCAAATCATTTATAAAATTTCTGCTGTAGGCCTCAAAACTGATGGCATGATCATATCCTGCCCCTTTTAGCGCCTGGAAAAACGCATCATACTCCTTTCGGTTGGAATCCCTCAGAAAACCGCGGTGTTCAGGGTCTGCCATGTGCACATGGAGCAGATGTCCTTTTCCATAATTGGAAATATGGTCAAGGGATTCCTTCTCCTCACACAAATGGTAAAAATCTACCAGCACCTTTATATTCCGTTCATTGACATCCTTTGCCAGGCTGCACCCTTCTTTGAATGTGTTGATAATATTACACTCAGCTTTGCGCAGGGGCTCGATCGCCAGATCTATGCCATAAAAGCCGGCCACCGGCGACAGGCTCCTTAACAGGCCCACGATCTGGCCGTAACCGGCTTCATAGGAAATACCGTCTGGTATACACCTGGCGGCCCCGCTTCCGAAAACCACACAGGAAGCCCCCAGGCTGCCGGCCCTCTGCAGTGCTGCATAAGCATATTTAAGCGCCCTTTCCCTTTCTTGTCTCTCCCCGATCAGCCTGAGTTTTCCCGGAAAAAAATTATTGCAGGCCCTGCACCTGATCCCCCCATCTCCCAGTCTCTGTTTTAAAGCAAGAAACTCCGGTTCCATCATGTACATGATCTCTGCCAGGGGAAGCTCCAGGTAATCACAGCCCGCCATGGCGGCCTGGGGGATCCACTCCATCCCGGTTCCATCCGGTCCTGATGACACCATATTTAAGCAGCAGCCAAATTTCATCCTTCCCTCCACGTTCCGTTACAGTTCCCAAATGGTTTTAACCGCATCCACGATATGTTCTTTTGTAAGGCCGTGATGCTCCAGCACTTCCTGGTAGCTGTGTCCGCTGCAGCCAAAGGTATCATTGATCCCCACAAACTCAACGGGCCTGCCAGTCTTTGCAAGAGCCTGGGCAACCGCGCTGCCCAGACCGCCTATGACTGTGTGCTCCTCCGCTGTCACCACGCCTTTGCAGGTCCTGGCCAGTTCAATGATCATGGTTTGATCCAACGGCTTGATGGTACTCACATTCACCACCCTGACAGAGATCTTCCCTTCCAGCTCCCGGGCGGCCGCAAGGGCCAGGGACACCATATATCCGGTGGTAAACACGGTCACATCCGTGCCCTGCTTAAGGACCGAGGGCTTTCCTATGGTAAAAGGCTTTCCCTCCTCAGTTACATTGTCGTAATCGTTTCTGTTTAATCTCAGATAACACGGCCCCTTGCTCTGTATCATAGCCTTTACGGCTTCCACGGTCTCATTTGCGTCCGCCGGGCAGATCACGGTCATGTTGGGGATTGCACGCATGTATGCCATATCCTCAATGGCCTGGTGTGTGGCTCCGTCTCCAAAGTCGGACAGTCCGGCGGAAGATCCCACAATCTTCACATTCAGGTTCCCAATGGCAATGGTCTGCCTGATCTGGTCATATGCCCGTCCGGCTGAAAATACGGCAAAGGAATTAGTAAACGGGATCCAGCCCGTCAGTGATAATCCGGCCGCCACCGAGGTCATGTCAGCTTCCGCGATCCCCATCTCGTAATGCCTGTCCGGAAATGCCTGCTCAAACATCTTTCCCATGGTGGAACCACTTAGATCCGCATCCAGGACCACCAGCCTGTCATTCTTTTTTCCTTCTTCAACCAACGTGCTGCCATACGCAATTCTTTGATTTCTATAGCCCATTTCAACACCTCCTAGGATAGCTCGTTCAATGCCTTTTCATAGTTTTCCTCTGTGAGGATTCCATTGTGAAAGCCCGCCACATGCTCCGCAAAGCTGATCCCCTTTCCCTTTACCGTGCGGGCAATGATGACTGTTGGCTTTCCTTTCATAAAATCAGCCATATCCAGGGCGGCAAGGATCTCTTCCATATGGTGGCCGTCAATCTCCAGCACATTCCAGCCAAAGCTGCGCCATTTGTCCGGAAGGGGATCCGTGTCAAACCGGTCTTTTGTACCCCCTGTTGCCTGAAGTCCATTTTTATCCACTAAAACCACCAGGTTATCCGCCCGGTAAACGCTGGCTGCCATGGCGGCCTCCCAGATCTGTCCTTCCGCCATTTCTCCGTCTCCGCACAGGACATACACCCGGCTGTCCAGTTTGTCCGCCTTAAGGCCCAGAGCCATTCCCAGCCCGATGGACACCCCCTGGCCCAGAGAGCCTGTTCCGGCTTCAATTCCCGGGGTCTTCTGCACATCGGGATGTCCCTGGAGATAGGATCCTATTTCCTTGGTGGTCTTTAGATCCTCGATCGGAAAATACCCGGCCTCAGCCAATGCCGCATACTGGAGGATCGCCACATGCCCTTTGCTCAGCAGAAAACGGTCCCTGTCCTTTTTTGCGGGATTGAATGGATCGTGGCGCATTTTATAAAAATAGATTGCCGTCACCAGGTCGGCGGCGGAACAGGAACCGCCTATATGCCCTGCCACTCCCACTCCAACGCTGACCACCATATTTCTCCTGATCCTTTTAGCGGTCTGATCCAGTTTTTCAATCAACTCAGCGCTGTATCTCATGTCCGACCTCCTTATCTGCCGCCCCCTTGCCAAAAGACCGCTCCAGTTCCAGATACCGCTGCTGCTGGCCCATCAAATGTTCGGCACGCTCCAGCCCCATGCCCTCAATAAACTCTGTCTTTATAAACACATCCGCCATCTCATATGCCATATCCGCGGGCACGATCCGGCTTCCAAAAGTAAGCACATTGGCGTCATTGATGATCCTGCACAGCCTGGCGGAATAAACGCTTTCACTGACCACGGCAAAGATCCCCTGGTGTTTGTTGGCATGTATGCACATGCCCGCGCCTGTTCCGCAGATCAGGAATCCCCGTTCGGCCCCGCCTTCCCTTATCCGGCAGCACACATTGTGGGCCGCCTCAAAGTATGGAAGAGGCGCCTGCACGTCCGTGGTGCCCAAATCCTCCACCTCATGTCCTTTTTCCAGCAGATATGCCTTTACCTTTTCCTTTAACTCATATCCGGCTTGATCTGATCCAACCGCAAGTTTCATTTTATCCTCCATTTCTTTCCATTCATACAAAGGGAGTGCTCTCAAACAGCACTCCCCCGGATCACCATCTGTAATCAGGCAAAAATTCTTTGGTATGGTCTATCATTTCACAGAAGAGTGTTTTGGCAGTCCTTACGTCCAGCGTCATCAGCGGGTCATTGCAAAATGCCTGGAATGCCTGATGGTAATCCCTGTCCACACATGCCTTCAGAATCATTTCCTGATTGATTACATGTCTCAGGACCAGGATATTGACCGGGTCAGGAAGCCTTCCTGCCTGAACGGGAATGATACGGTTCCTTGTAAAAAACGCATTGCTTTCCACCACAGCCCCCTTTGGCAATCCCTGGATCTGGCCTGTGTTGGGCAGGTTCACATTGCACATAAAGTCCTCCAGCCCAAGGAGCGCTTTGATCTGGTAAACACCATCCTCCCCTGTAACCTGGAACTTGAATGCTTCCTCCCCTGACACAAGGGCACGGCTGCGCTTAAGACGTTCTTCAAGCATCTGCTCCCGCTTATCCACGGTTGTCAGCATAAAGCCCCAGCTTGCCACAACCTCCGGATTTTTCAGATACCACGGCGGACAAAATTCCGCCAGATGACGGTCACCGGCGGCAGCGATCAGACCGTACCTCTTAAACAGGTCAAATTTAACCTTGTTTCCTGATGTAAATTCTTTATTGGCCCAGTGATTTTTCTCCACTCCCTCCAGGCCGGTTTCCCCATATTTTTCCACCAGCTTTTCATAGAGCGGAAACAGATCCCTTCCCTGATATTCCGCGCGGTCGATCCAGGTAAAATGGTTGATCCCCAGCACATTGGTCTTGATCATCCTGCGGTCCACCGTGATACCGCAGAATTCCTTAAGGGCATATGCCAGTATTTTCTGTGTTCCGAACACCTCATGGCAGCAGCCAAACGCCTTTATCAGGGGAAATCTCTCATAAAGGATCCTGGTGCACAATGTCATGGGATTGGTGTAGTTGATCACCCAGGCATCGGGGCAGTGTTCCCGGATCTTATCTGCAAATCCCTCATACATGGGCAGCACGCGCATGGCCCGGAACAGGCCGCCCGGTCCCACGGTATCCCCCACCGACTGATAGATCCCATACTTTTCCGGTGTATGTACGTCTGAACGCATTTCCTTAAAGGAAAGAATAGTGCCGGGTGTAATGGAAATGATCACAAAGTCAGCTCCCTCCAGGGCACTGTCGATATCCTCGCTGACAACATAGTTCCACTGTGATCTGGCCTCCTCCATCCGGGCCGCTTTATTTCCTATTATCTCATTGGCCTTGGCGGAGGGCAGATCGATATCATACAGGAACACAGTGCCTGAAATGGATTCTTCCAGGGACAGGTCGCTCATAAATCCCCACGCCCATCCCCTGGAACCTCCCCCTATGTAGGCAATCTTAATATCCTTTACGCAGTTTTTTTCATATTTCATCATGTCTTATCCTTTCATACCCGTAGTGGCGATCCCCTCAATAAAATATCTCTGTGCAAAGAAGAACAGTATGATCAGGGGCAGTATGGATACCAGGGCCATGGCCAGAACCTGATTCCAGTATACGGTGCCGCTTGTATCCAGCACCATTCTTACTCCTAATGCAAGGGGATAATTTTTAACACTGTTGATATAGATCAGGGGATTATAAAAATCATTCCACACCCACATAAACTGCATAAGTCCCACGGAAAAAAGAGCAGGTTTCATGAGGGGAAGGAGAATGCTTTTAAAAATCACAAATGAATTAGCCCCGTCTATCTTTGCTGATTCATCCAGGTCTTTTGGGATTCCCCTTAAAAACTGTATGAGCATGAAAATAAAAAAGGGATATGCTGCCAGTAAGGCCGGCATCCAAAAGGGCTTAAAGGTGTTGAGCCATCCAAGGTTGCGAAACAGCAGGTACCGCGGAATGATGATGGCTGCATTGGGAAGCATAAGGGTGGAGATCATCAGGCCGAACAGCAGCTTTTTTCCCACAAATTTGAATCTAGCAAACCCGTATGCCACAATGCTGCAGGAAACAATGGTAAAAAACACGGCAGGGATGACCATTTTAAAGGAATTGATAAAAAATGTGGTAAAGGTATACTGGCCGCTGCCCTTCCATCCCTTCAGGTACGCGTCAAGGCTGTAGGAGGATGGGAGAAGGGCTGTTGTGCCAAACAATTCCTTATTATCCTTAAATGTGGCAAAAAACATCCAAATCAGCGGATAGACCATGATGAATCCAAATACAACCAAGATCACATAAGCCCAAATCGTCTTCTTTGTCTTCTTTTTCATCAGAATTCTCCTTCATCTTCGTAATATACCCATGCGTCTGAACTCTTAAAGATCAGCAATGTGAAAATAAATATGAGCAAAAACATGATCCAGGACGTGGCGCTGGCATATCCCATCTTAAAGCTTCCGTTTCCAAACGCGTCATCATAGAGTTTCATGCCCAGCAGATATGTGGACTTGAGGGGCCCGCCCCCGGTTACAACAAATCCGGAAGTGAAGTTCTGCAGCGCATTGATGGTCTGCATGATCATATTAAAAAACACAATGGGTGTGATCATGGGCAGGGTGATGGTGAAAAAGTTTTTGACCGGAGTGGAACCGTCCACGCTGGCGGCCTCGTACAATTCCTGGGGAACCTGTTTTAATGCGGCCAGGAACAATACCATGGATGAACCGAACTGCCATACCTGGAGAAGGCTGATGGTGGGCATGGCCCAGGCCGTACTTCCCAGCCAGTCAATGGGTCCTACATGGATCATGCTGAGGACAGTGTTGATCATGCCCTCCTTCATGAACATCAGTTTCCACAGAGCGGATATGGCAACGCTGCCCCCCAGAATGGAGGGAAGATAATAGACCGTCCGAAAAAAATTGACCCCTTTCAGATTTACATTTAAGATCATGGCCACGATCAGTGCAAAGACCAGTTTGGCCGGAACTGTCATGGCTGCGTATTTTAACGTGGCTGTCAGGGAATTCCAAAAGTCAGAATCCACAGTAAACAGCCTGATATAATTGGCCAGCCCCACAAATTGAGGTTTGGAGAACATATTATAGTTTGTAAACGAATAACAGAAAGAGGCCACAAAGGGATAAAGCTGCAGAAGCAGAAATCCTAATATCCAGGGGCTTATATAGATAAGCCCCATATTCCTTTTGAAGAACCCTTGCCGCCTCCTTTTTTTCTTATTTTCCATTTATCCCACATCCCTTTTCTTTATTTCAATGTATTTAAGACATCCTCCAAAAGCTTCATGGTCTCATCAGCAACTTCCCCGGGAGTCCCTTTGTGGTAAGCGATCTTCTCCACCGCATTGGTAAATACCGCCTCCACTTCCGTGTTGGAGGAAGGACCGTTCTCAGCTTTTCCGCTGTGGCTGATGCCATAATCAATTGTGATAACCGAATTACTGTCCAAGATCCCTTCCTCCTCACACATGGTACGAATCTTATCCACAGACGGAATGGAGCGCACATCCCCCAAGATCTTTCCCGCCTCCTCGTCATTAAAGAAGAAATTCAGGAACTTTAGGGCCTCTTCCTTGTTCTCACAGGAAGCCGGTATGGACATGACCTGTGCGGGCCGGATCAAAAGTGCCGTATCCTTGGCATTGTCCAGAACAGGAATGGGGATAACCTGTATATTGTCTGCTCCGATCAGGCCATTGAGTTCAGAAATGTTGGAGGTCCATCCAAAGCTGGCCAGCAATTCCCCTGAAGCCACTTTGGGATTGGTATAGAACACATCATTAAAGGCAGCTGAGTCCTGAATGGGCTCAAATACCTTTTCATCATACATCCGCTGCACCAGGTCAAATGCATCCGTGAGAACCTCCTTGTCGAAACCGATCGTATAATCATCATTGATTACCTGTTCCCCCGTGGTCTGCTGGATATAACCCTTAACCACATAGATGGCGGTCAGACGGGGATCGGTTACAAGAAGATAGGAGTTGGGATCCTGTTCCTGGACCTTTTTCCCCATCTCAATATAGTCTTCCCAGGTCAGCTTGTCATCCAGGCTGATATCCAATCCGAACTTCTCCGCCGATGCCTTGTTCATATAAGCGGTTCGCGCATTCATTCCTGTTGGCAGGGCAATGAGCTGGTCATTAAATACGCAGAAGCTGTTCAGGAATTCCTCGTCAAATCCGGAAACATCCATCAAATCCGGATAGTCCTGTAAATGAATAAAAAAATCTCCCTTGTTGGCATAATCCGGCATCCAGTTTGCGTTAAGCTGTATGATATCCGGCGCTGTCTGTCCTGCAAGCTGTGTGGAGATCTTCTGCTGATAGCCGTCAAACCCCCCGTACTCCGCTTCAATGGTCACATTGGGATTCCTGTCCATATACAGCTCAATGGCTTTTAATGTGGCCTGGTGCCTTCCTTCATCTCCCCACCATGCAAATCTCAGTGTTACCTTTTCCTGCTTCCCCGCAGTTTTTCCTGCCTGGGCCGTGGTCTCATTGCCGCTTTCCTTGGGCGCGGCTGTCTGGTTCCCCCCGGAACATCCTGTCAGACTTCCGGCTGCCAAAGCTCCTGCCAAAAAAAGTGCCCCCATGTTTTTTAAATTCATTTAACCTTCCTCCTGTCTGTTGCGGTATTGATGATGACCGATCCAACTGATGTTAAAATTATATCCAATATGATCCTCTTTTCAAAGGTTGCCATTCTACAAAATCGGGATGGCAATCTACAATTTGAGGCATTTTTGTTGAAATTCCATACATTTCACCGTATAATGAAAAAGCATTCATATATTTACTATTTATGGTAAAAATAATCGCACAACTCTGAGGGGGATTTTATGTACAGTCTGCTAATTGTAGATGATGAAAAGAAACTGCGGGAAGGGATTGCATCCTTATATGACTGGAACAGTCTTGGATTTGAGGTAGAAGCATGCCTGGAAAACGGAAAACTGGCCATTGATTACATTCTCCACCATCCGGTTGACGCGGTCCTCTGCGATATCCGCATGCCGGTCCTGGACGGAATCGCCTTTGCCAAGTATATCCACGACCAAAAGATACACACAAAGGTTGTTTTCCTCAGCGGTTATTCTGATTTTGAGCTGGCCCAGAAAGCCATCCGGTACCAGGTTACGGATTATATCCTGAAACCCACCACATATATGGAAATATTTACTGTTTTTAATAAGATCAAAGAAGTACTGGACAGTGAGCATTTACAGACATCCCTGATTCCCGGTACAGACCAGGGAGATTCCCCGATCATCCCCTACATAAAACGCTATGTGTCGGAAAACCTTGCCTCTGCTTCCCTGAATAAGATCTCACTGGAGCTCAATCTGACTCCCAACTACCTTTCCAAACTATTCAGGGAGCAGATGGATATCACATTTACAGAATACCTGATACAGGAAAAAATGAATTATGCGTGCCAGCTTCTCCAGAACGTAAATTTCAAGGTGTATGAGGTGTCCTTAATGTGCGGTTATGACAATCCGAAAAACTTTGTAAAAACCTTCCGCCAGTCCATTGGATGTACTCCCCAGGAATACAGAAAGGGGCGTACAAAATGCTGAAACGTTCCCTGCGCAACAGTTTTCTGCGCATTGCCAGTCTGATCTGCCTGCCCATCCTCTGTGTCGGCACCCTGGTCTTTTATTTTTCATTCACCACCCTTGTAAAGGAGACTCAGAACCGTATTAATGCCTCCTGCCATCTGATGGAGCAGTCCCTGACCAATGTTTTCCGTGAAGTCAACAAGCAGAAATCGCTGTTTGAGGGCAATTCCATTCTGTATCTCACCATCCTGCAGCTTCTCAACAATGAAACGCTGACCTACGAACAGGTACAGACCCTGCGCACCATCACTCCGATCTTTAACAGCACTTTGGGATACGACAATATTTATCACTCCCTGTATGTTTACATGCCCAACCGGTTTGACAATTTCTTTTCGTCCAATAACCGCAGGGAGAACCTTAAGACAACCAGGGACCCGGAGTGGTACCAGACGTTCCTCAATATGCCGGAAGATGAAAATATACTGATCCAGCGCAGGACCATCCGGGAATCCTCCCTCCTCACCTATGATGTGATATCTATTTACCAGCGCTTTCACAAAAACAATGTGATCGTGATCAATATCCGCAGCTCCTATTTTGAGAATATCCTCACCGATGTGGCTGAGCTGGAGAACATGCAGTTTTTCCTGCTGGATCTTAAGAACCAGCCCCTGGTATCCAGCCTTAACACAGAGGACAGCCATGGCATAGATTTTACATCCATCATGGAGCAGGATTCAGATACCATCACCATCCGCCATCAGGATTATTTCGTGGAAGCGGTCAATGACAACCCTTATATGAACTATGTGTTTCTGATCCCCCGCCGATCCCTGTACGCCCTGTCCAATAAGATCCTGGCAACCACGTTTCTCACAGGCGGGCTGGGGCTTCTCATAAGCATCAGTATCGCCTGGTACACAAATGACCAGAGAAGAAACCAGATCTTCAGCATTTTGTCGGTTTTTGAAGCCGCGGAAAAACAGCAGCAGCTTCCTGAAATGGTGCCTGTTATCACAGATGAATACAGCCTGATCCTGAACAATATCATAAAGACGTTTTTGAGGAACAATGAGCTGAATATGAAGCTGACCAACCTTCAATACCAGAAGGCATCCGCTGAGCTGGTTGCCCTGCAATGCCAGCTCAATCCCCACTTCCTGTTCAATACCCTGCAGACCATTAATTTTGAACTGATGCAGCTTCCCGGCTCTGCCGGTGCTGTCCGGATGCTGGCCAACCTTTCCCACCTGCTGCGCTATACTTTGGATTCCCCTGAAAAGCTGCCTTCCCTCCAGGATGAGATATTGGCGACCAAGGAATATATCGCCCTTCAGAAGGTCCGGTACGGGGACACCTTTGACGTGCTGTGGGATTATGAGGAGGATGCATTGCAGGAACTGGTGAAGCGGCTTCTGATCCAGCCTATCATCGAGAATTCCCTTCTCTATGGCATGAAGGGAAAACAGGGAAAAATGATCATCAAGATCAAGATCCTGAAACAAAACCATGCACTGAACTATACCATTATAGACAACGGAACCGGCATGGCTCCCGCCCGTCTCCGGGAAATCGCAGAGTGCCTGAAGCAGGAGAATTACGTGCCTCATAACCATATCGGCCTGGCCAACACCAATCAGAGGATCAAACTGCAGTATCCCGGATCACCGGGCATCCATCTCTATTCCAAAGAGAATATGGGCACTATTGTATCCTGGTCCTGCCCTCTGGCAGAACCATGACAAATGCCTTTCACACGTCTCCCAGCGCCCGCTTGAGCAGCCCGTTAAAGCGCGCCACGGGTGTAAACAAAAAGGAGAAGACCTGTATCTCAGATCTTCTCCCTTTCAAACTCATCCAGAAATCCCATGGCATCCTTCAGGGTATTCCTCCAGCCAAATTTCTTCAGATCCACCCGGTTATCCGGAGATACGGCCACTCCCTCATCCATCAGGAGCTGCTTTTGCAATCCCGGATAATCAAAGCTGGCCGCCCCGCTTAGGAATCCCTGGCCATTGACCACGCGGTGGGCCGGGACCTGGCCGGACAGATCATTCCTAAGGGCGTAGCCCACCTGCCTGGCGTTCTTTGGGCGGCCGCAGAGCAGGGCGATCTGTCCATAGGTCACCACACGCCCTTCCGGCACAGCCCTCAGAACCACTCCTACGCGGCGGTAAAAATCCACGGCCGCCCCGGACCCTGTCTTCTGCTTAGGATCCGCCTTACC
The DNA here is from genome assembly GCF_040545455.1 of Enterocloster citroniae. Classification (NCBI taxonomy): domain Bacteria; kingdom Bacillati; phylum Bacillota; class Clostridia; order Lachnospirales; family Lachnospiraceae; genus Enterocloster; species Enterocloster citroniae. Next base: position 167,797 of record NZ_JBEPLZ010000008.1, read on the forward strand.
GGTTCCTCTGTCCATAATATGCGTTTGGACCATGCTTGCGCATGAAATGCTTATCCAGCATACACTGTGGGGCGGGCTCCACCTGTGGGTTAAGCATCTCGGTCATGTAATTCATCTTGGCCACTTCCTCCAGCACCACGGCATTGTGCACTGCCTCAGCCGCGTCCTTTCCCCAGGTAAAGGGCCCGTGGTTCTTGCACAGCACTGCCGGGACATAGACAGGGTTCTTGCCTGCAAAGGTCTCCACGATCACCTTGCCAGTGTTCATCTCATACCCTTCCTCGATCTCCTCCTCGGTCAGGTTCCTTGCGCATGGGATCTCTCCGTAAAAATAATCCGCATGGGTGGTCCCATAGCATGGAAGCGCCCTTCCGGCCTGGGCCCAGGCCGCGGCGTGGGGAGAGTGGGTGTGCACAATGCCGCCAATGTCCTTAAATGCCTTGTACAATTCCACATGGGTTGCAGTATCTGAGGATGGGTTCATATCGCCCTCCACCTTGTTGCCCTCCAGATCTACCACTACCATCTGGGATGGTTTCAGCTTGTCATAGTCCACGCCGCTGGGCTTGATCACAAAAAGTCCCTTTTCCCTGTCAATGCCGCTGACATTTCCCCAAGTATAAGTGATCAGCCCTCTTCTGGGCAGTTCCATGTTTGCTTCATATACGATCTGTTTCAGTTCCTCTAACATCTCTGTTCCTCCATCGGCCTTTTGCCTGTTATTCCGTCTATCTCATATGATCCACAGCCGCCCGTTCAATGGCAAGCCCCTGTGCGTACCGCTCCATAAATGCCTCAAAGCCTTCCACGTCTTCCTTCACCGGCTCCACACAAATGCCCTGATCTCCTCCGAATACCTGATCCGCCAGATACCGGTCCAGGCTCTGGCCCTCTTTCTTGTTCCTCATAAAGGCTGCCAGCAGGGCAATTCCCCATGCTCCGCCTTCACCGGCCGTTTCCATCACGGATACAGGCGCGTTCATGGCCCCTGCCAGGATCCTCTGACCCACACCCTTTGTCTTAAACAGGCCTCCATGGCCCAGCAGGGTATCCACCTTCACATGTTCCTCCTTTAACAGGATATCCATACCTGTCTTAAGCGCTCCCAGAGAAGTATAAAGGTGTACCCTCATAAAGTTGGCAAGGCTGAACTTGCTGTCCGGCATGCGCACAAACAGGGGGCGTCCCTCCTCAAAGTGGGTGATGTGCTCTCCGGAGAAATAGTTATAGGCCAACAGGCCGCCGCAGTCCGGATCTCCCTCCAGCGCCTTATTATAAAGCGTTCCAAACAGGTCGTTCATATCCGCCTTCATGCCCATTGTCTCTAAAAATTCCTTAAACAGGTTCACCCATGCATTGAGGTCGGAGGTGCAGTTATTACAGTGCACCATTGCCACCATGTCACCGGCCGGCGTGGTTACCAGATCGATCTCCGGGTACACATGCTCCAATTCCTTTTCCAGAACCACCATGGCAAACACACTTGTACCAGCAGACACATTGCCGGTGCGCACCGCAACACTGTTGGTGGCCGCCATGCCGGTTCCCGCATCCCCTTCCGGGGGACACATAGGAATCCCTGCCTTCAGACTGCCGGATATATCCAAAAGCTTTGCGCCTTCCTCTGTAAGTGTGCCCGCATCCTCTCCAGCCACCAGGGCTTTGGGAAGTATATCCCGCAATTTCCATGGGAAATGCTCCCCGGCCACCAGTTCGTCAAACTGGTCGATCCTCTTCTGGTCAAAATCCTTTGTATGGATATCCACCGGGAACATACCAGCCACATCACCGATTCCCAGGACCTTCCTCCCTGTCAGCTTCCAGTGCACATATCCCTCCAGGGTAATGAGGTAGTCGATCTCCTTTACATGCTCCTCCTTGTTAAGGATGGCCTGGTACAGATGGGCAATGCTCCATCTCTGAGGCACGTTGTAACGGAAGACCTGGGTCAGCTTCTCAGAGGCCGGACCTGTGATGGTGTTCCTCCAGGTACGGAAGGGAACCAGCAGATCGCCCTCCTTATTAAATGCCATGTAGCCGTGCATCATGGCTGAAAATCCAATGGAGCCAACCGTGGTAAGAGTGACGCCGTACTTATCCTTCACATCCGCCGCCATGGCTGCGTAGCAGTCCTGTATGCCGGTCCAGATATCCTCCAGGGTATAGGTCCAGATATGATCCACATACCGGTTCTCCCAGTCATGGCTTCCGGAAGCAATCGGAGTGTGGTCCTCCCCGATGAGCACTGCCTTGATTCTGGTGGAGCCCAGTTCGATTCCCAGCGATGTGTTTCCTTTTTCAATCCATTCCCTGACTGTATTATGATCTAAACTCATAAAATCCCCCTCCCTTATCTGTAGACCGCCCCATTCCAGCGCATCTCGTTCTTCAGTCCTCTGATGGTAGTATCCTTGTCAATATAAACCACTTCAATGCCCATGGACTCTGCCCAGTCTCCCATCTGCTCTGCCGTCAGGTCATATGAGAATGCGGTATGATGGGCGCCACCGGCCAGGATCCATGCCTCCGCACCTGTTGCCAGGCTGGGCTCAGGGGTCCAGAACGCGGTTGCCACGGGAAGCTTAGGCATTGCCTTCTCCGTCTTCCTGCATTCCACATCATTGATGATCAGGCGGAACCTGGTTCCCAGGTCCACAAGTGAGGTTGCAATGCCATGTCCTGTCTTGGACGTGAACACAAGCCTTGCAGGGTCCTCCCTGTCGCCCATGGACAGCGGATTTACCTTGATGCTGATCTCCCCATCGGCGATGGACGGGCAGACCTCCAGCATATGGGCCTCCAGGATCCCCTCCTTGCCCGGCACCAGATTGTATGTATAGTCCTCCATAAAGGATGTGCCCTTTGCGTTCTTAACGCCCTGGGCCATGATCTTCATGAGCCTTACCATGGCAGCTGTCTTCCAGTCTCCCTCGCCGCCAAATCCATAGCCCTTTTCCATCAGCCTCTGGATCGCCAGGCCCGGAAGCTGCTGCAGCTCGCCCAGATCACCGAAATGGGTCACAATGGCATGATAATCCTTTTCAACAAGGAATCTCTCAAGTCCTGCCTCGATCTGCGCCTGCACCGCCACATGGCGTTTAAATTCCTCAGGATCCCTTCCCTCCAGCAGGATGGTATATTTGCTGTAATACTCGTCAACCAGGGCTGTGATATCCCCTTTGGGAACCGCCTTCACATACTGGCACAGTTCATTTACCGGGTAGGCATCCACCTCCCAGCCGAATTTCACCTGGGCCTCTACCTTATCTCCCTCTGTGACAGCCACGTTTCTCATGTTGTCGGCAAATCTCACCACCCTCACATGGCTGCTTTCCATGATCCCCACCGCAGTGCGCATCCAGCCCGCAATTCGGCCGACCACCTTCTCATCGCTCCAGTGTCCCACGATCACCTTCCGCTCAATGCCCATGCGTGTGACCATATGGCCGTATTCCCTGTCGCCGTGTGCGGACTGGTTCTCATTCATAAAATCCATGTCAATGGTGTCATAAGGGATCTCCCGGTTAAACTGGGTATGGAAATGCATCAGAGGCTTTCTAAACTCCTGGAGTCCCAGAATCCAGGACTTGGCCGGTGAAAATGTGTGCATCCATGTGATGACGCCTGCGCACTCCTCATCAGCATTTGCCTCGTTAAACGTCCTGCGGATCAGTTCATTGGTGATCAGGGTTGGTTTCCATACCACTTCGTATGGAAGGATCCCTGACCGGTTCAGGCTTTCCACAATGATCCTGGAGTGCTCCGCCACATGTGCCAGGCACTCCTCCCCATACAGATCCTGTGAACCGGTGCAGAACCAAAACTTATAATTTTTAACTCCTGTCATTTTTATCGTCCTCCTGGATATTATAATATTTTTTTACTGCTTTGCATCATCATCTTTTATAAGCTTCACGGAATCCCGCCCAATCACATCCGGGTCAAAGCGATAGTTCCCGTCAAAACATGGATTCTCGATCATCTTCACAATATTCTCAGCCGCTTTCCGCCCCAGTTCCTCCATGGGATAGGGCAGGGATGTGATTGGCACCTCCGCCAGGGTGGAAAGCTCCGAATTGTCAATACCCACCAGGGAAAGCTGGTCCGGAATGGAGATTCCCCGTTTTTCACAGATGCCGGACAGAATATAGGCCACCTCATCATTATAACACACAACAGCCGTACAGTCCCCGATGCGGCGGAAGAGATAGTCTGACCAATACTCCATCTCCACCATATCCTCGGAATCGATCCACACCACATTCCTGTCCTTGGCCCTTAAACCAGCCTCCTCCATTCCCTGCATAAACCCCTTGTAGCGCAGAGGCCCCTGTCCGTCATCGCATTTAAAGATACCGCCGATCTTCCTATGTCCGGCCTTTACCAGGTACTCCACAGCCTTTCTGCCCACACTCACATCATCCATTGCCACAAAGGGCAGGCCCAGCTCCGGATACGTGCAGTTAAAGAACAAAACCGGTATATGCCTATTCATCAGTTCCCTGTAGCAGCGCAGGTTGGGATTAGGCAGAGCGCTTTTGGCCGGCTCCACGATCAGGCCGTCTATCATATCCTTGTCGATCAGGTTGCTCAGTATCTCCTGCTCCCTGCCGGTCCGGTTGCCTGTAAAGGCGATCTGGGTCGTATATCCCTTCTGTGACAGCACGCTTTCTATCTCCCTGAGTACGGTGGGAAATACATAGCTGTCCACATAGGTGCTAATCACGGCAATGTTCATATACCGCTCCTGGCGCCCCAGCCTGCCCTCTCCGCCCACATAGGTCCCGCTTCCCCTGACCCTGGTCACCAGTTTCTGCTGTTCCAGCAGGTCGATGGCATGGCGGATCGTCTGGCGGCTCAGCTGAAACCGCTGGCTGAGTTCATTCTCCGAGGGAAGCCTGGCCCCCAGCTTCAGACTCCCATTGCTCATACTGTCCACAATCCAGTTATAGACCACCCGATATTTTGGTTCCTGTAATCCCATAAGCAGCCCCTGTTCCTCATTTTTATGTACGTACAACTTACCCGGTAATCATGCAGCCAAGTTTTGGTGCACGGGGCAGCCTATCACAGGTCTTTTTCGCAAAACGCATGCATCCATCTGCGGTTTTGATCATAATATCTGCCCATATCCCTGGATATTTCGTTTATTTAACCAATCAATCCTCTTTATTCCTACTATACATTTTTCCGATATGGATGTCAACAAGTATTGATAACTTTTTTGAATTCTAAAAATATGTACGTACAACTTTAGTGCGGAGATAAACAGAGACAGATATGGCTTTGAAATCATTTCTCAAACCTTTTTTGATTTTATATTGACACAGATGTTATATTATGAGATACTTTAATATATAGTTTTGATTACTACATATGGAGGTATGAGATGAAGACTGCTATTTTAATTGACTCAGGCTGCGATGTATCCGATGAACTGGCCCGAACATATCACATGAAGGTAATGCGCCTTCATATCATTTATCCTGAAAAAGATTATATTGACGGAACGGACATAACAGCTGAGACCGTTTACCAGCGTTTCCCCAGGGAGATCCCCATCACCTCCACCCCCAGTCCCCAGGATGTGAGGGAGATGCTGGACGAGATCAAATCAGAAGGTTACACCCATGTGCTGGCCTTCTGCATTTCCAGCGGTTTAAGCGGCACCTTTAATACGGTGGGATGTGCCCTGGAGGAGGACACGGACCTGACCTCTTTTGTGCTGGACACCAGAAGCATCTCCTTTGGAGCCGGCATACTGGCTGTGTGGGCCGCCATGCAGCTGGAGGAGGGAAGGACCTTTGATGAGCTGAAAGAGATCCTTCCCGGAAAGGTAAAGGATTCCAAGGTCTTCTATTACATGGACACCCTGACCTACCTGCGCAAGGGCGGCCGCATCGGCCTGGTCACCTCCGTGGTGGGCAGCATGCTGAACATTAAACCCATTATCTCCTGCAACGGTGACGGCGTCTACTACACAGCAGCCAAGATACGGGGCGCAAAGCAGGGCCTTACCAGGCTTCTGGAAGAAGCAGGGAAATTCGCGGGCAACGGCCCATGTCTCACCGCTTTGCTTAACGGCCAGGGACAGGACGCCGCTGATGCGCTCCGCCCCAGACTGACCACCGGCATCCCCAATGGGACACTGATCATGGAAAAGGCCATCACCGCATCCCTGGCCGTACATACCGGCCCCGGGCTTGTGGGGATCGGAGTTCTCCGCCTGTAAATTCCAGTCTTTATTTCCGTATTCAAAATCCCGGTACTGCATCACATCCCTTTCGATGCAGTACCGGGATTCTTGCTTGTGTCCATAACTCTCTGTACATGATCCGCTGCCGCGTAATTCTACTTATTCCTTCTCTTAAATGCCGCGATCAGGCTCTGCAGTACAATAAAGAAACAGAGCAGCGCCGCAATGGTGATCCTGGTCCACCAGGAGGACAAGGTTCCCTGGAAGGTGATAAATGATTCAATGGTTCCTTTGATCAGCACGCCGAACAGGCTGCCGATCACATTTCCCACACCGCCGGTGAGCAGGGTGCCGCCGATGACGGATGAGGCAATGGCGTCCATCTCAAAGCCCTTGGCCTGCTCCACAAAGCCGGAACAGGTATTCATACAGAACAGAAGTCCTCCAAGTCCTGCCAAAAAACCATCCAGCACATAGGCCTGGAGTTTTATCTTCCTTACATTCAAACCTAAAAGCAGGGCAGACTGCTCATTTCCGCCGATGGCGTAGATGGAACGTCCGAATTTGGTATACTTTAAAAGGATAAAGATAAGCACCAGCATCACCAGGGCAATGATCACACTTGGGTAGATATAGGGATAGATCATGATCCCCTTCTTGTTCAGATAACCGCCAAAGGGAAGATACATCTTAAAGGTTGCCATGGACTTAAAGGTCTCATTATTAATGCTGATCATTTCCTGGCTGATGATGGAGGTCATGCCCCTTGCAAAGAACATGCCTGCCAGTGTGACGATAAAGGGCTGTATCTTCAGATACGCCACCAGGAAGCCCTGCACCAGGCCAAAGACGCAGCCGGTAAGCAGGACAATGATGATGGCGGGGACAGCGCCGATCCCCCCCTTTTCCATCATCCACGCCAGCATCATACACACCATGGCCACAACAGAGCCAACGGAAATGTCAATGCCGCCCGTGATCATGACAATGGTCATGCCCGTTGCCACCACGATCAATCCTGCATTGGAGATAAACAGGTTCAGGAAATTCTGCACCTTGGCAAACCCGCGGCCGCCAAACATGAGGATACCCACAATATACATGACAAAAAACAATACAATGGTCACTACCAGCAAAAAGGAGTTGCCGTCCAGTTTTTTCTTTGTGTTGCCGTTCTTCATTATGCCGCTCCTCCTTCCACTGTCTTAGACGCATGCTTTGCCGTCAAACGCTTCTTAAACTTCTTAAGCTCCTCGGACTGCACTGCCACAATGATGATGACCACGATCGCCTTGTACACCGGAATCTGGTCCGAAGGCACGCTCATGGCATAGAGGGTGGTGGTCAGGGCCTGGATGGTGTAGGCACCGATAACAGAGCCCAGCAGTGAGAATTTTCCGCCTCCCAGGGAGTTTCCTCCCAAGGCCACGGCGGCGATGGCGTCCAGCTCCATGTTAAGTCCGATGTTGTTGGCATCCGCGGAGTAGATACGTGATGATGCCACCAGTCCGGCTATGCCTGCGCAAAGGCCGCAGAACGCATAAGCCATCCAGATGATCTTTGTGGACTTAAGACCCACCAGGCGGGAAGCCCGTTCATTAATGCCCACGGCCTGCACGTACATTCCCATGGCCGTCTTTTTAAGGAGTACATAGGTGAGGACCACCACCAGGACCGCCACAAAAATGGGGGTGGGAATGGGGATTCCCGGGATATTGGAGCCCAGCAGCTTATATCCGTCCACACGGATATAGGTGATCTGTCCGTTGGTGACCAGCTGTGAGATTCCCCTTCCTGCCGTGAACAGGATCAGGGTGGCTACCATGGGCTGTATCTTCAGCTTCGCTACCAGAAAGCCGTTAAAGCAGCCGCACAGGACAGCCACGGCCAGACCGGCCAGCACGGCCAGTATGTATGGATTGGCGTATTCATTGACCGAGACCTCTCCTCCGGCCAGCACATGGGTACATACGGAAGCCGCCACCGCCATGACAGCGCCCACGGAAATATCCGTTCCCGCCGAGGCAGACACCACCAGAGTCATGCCCACGGCCAGCACCACCAGCTCGCTGGCACGGTTGATCACGTCAATGATGTACCCGTAAAGGACTCCGTTGGTAATGGATATCTTAAAAAATGTGGGGGTGGTTACAAGATTAATAAGCAGCACAATCAGCAGACAGGACAGGGGAAGAAAAAGCCTGTATCCTGTTACCTTCTTCACTTTCTCCATCATTCTTCCCCTCCTCCTGCAATTGCTTTCATTATGGAATCCTGGCTCAGCTCGCCCTCCGCCAGTTCCCCTACCTTTTCGCCGTCCCGCATGACCGCCATGCGGCTGCAGGTGCGCAGCATTTCCTCTATCTCCGATGAGATGAACACCACGCTCATTCCATCCTCAGCCAGCTTCAGCACCAGCTTTTGTATCTCTGTCTTTGTACCGATATCAATACCTCTGGTAGGCTCATCCAGGATCAGGAAATCCGGCTGGGTGAGAAGCCATCTGCCCAGGATCACCTTCTGCTGGTTGCCTCCTGACAGCTGTTTAATGGGGGTTTCCCTGTCAGCTGTCTTGATCTGGAGGATATCGATATACTGGTCCGTGAATTCTTCCTGTTCTTTTCTTGACATCAGCTTAAACATGCCTTTTTTTGCCTGGAGGGCAATGATGATGTTCTCACGCACGGACAGGTCCGCTATGATTCCCTCTTCCTTGCGGTTTTCCGGAAGATAGGCCATTCCGTGCATCATAGCGTCAATGGGGGTTCCTGCCTTTAACTTCCGTCCCTTGACCGAGAGCTCACCGCTGTCCGGCTTATCCGCCCCGTAAATCGCCCTCACCAGCTCGGAACGTCCTGAACCCAGAAGTCCTGTAAGCCCGATCACCTCGCCCTTGTGGATGTCCAGGTTAAAGGGCTTGATGGTTCCCTTGTGGCCCAATCCCTTTGCGCTGATGACCACTTCCTCCTTAACCGTGGAAATGCCTTCCTTCTTAATGGCTGCCAGGTCGTCAAAGTCCTTGCCCATCATCTTTGCCACAAGCTGTACCCTTGGCAGGTCCTCAATCTTATATTCCCCCACCAGGGTCCCGTTTCTCAGGACCGTAATCCTGTTGCATACCGCATATACCTGCTCCAGGAAATGGGTTACAAAGATGATACCGATCCCCTTATCCCGCAGCTGTCGCATCAGCACAAACAGCTTTTCCACCTCGCCGTCATCCAGGGATGATGTGGGCTCATCCAGGATCAGCACCTTGGCGGACATATCCACTGCACGTGCAATGGCTATCATCTGCTGGATGGCAATGGAATAGTTTTCCACTGCTGCCGACACATCAATATGGATATCCAGACTTTCCAAAAGTGTCTGGGCATTCTTTCTCATGGTCTTCCAGTTAATGAGAGGCCCGACCTTTGGTTCACGCCCAATGTACAGGTTTTCTGCAACTGACAGGTTGGGGCACAGGTTCACTTCCTGGTAAACCGTACTGATACCATTTTCCTGTGCTTCCTGGGGAGACCGGTTAATGATCATACCGGACGAACCATCCATTTGGATCGTGCCGGTCTCAAACTCCTCCACGCCGGTAAGAACCTTGATAAGCGTTGACTTTCCGGCGCCATTTTCCCCCATAAGGGCGTGGATCTCGCCTTTCCTCAAGGTAAAGTCCACGTTCTCCAGGGCCTTTACTCCGGGGAAATTCTTATTGATTCCCCGCATTTCCAAAACAATGTTCTGCTCCATGGGATTTCCGCCTTTCTACCGTTTTTTGCCCAGGTTTACAGGGCTCCCTTCCTGTCATCCGCACTCCGGGCTTAAAAAGGGAGAGAGCCGTGCAACGACTCTCCCCACCGCCTTTCCTCTGATGACTATTAATAAGCGCGCTCAGCCTTGATGGCTTCCAGATCCATGGATGTATCGAAGTAAGCCTCATCTACATACTGGATTTTCTCTACAGTCTCGCCTTTTTCCAGCTTCTTGATGATCTCATCCACACGTGGTCCGTGAAGTGGGTTACACTCAAATGCTGCGTTTAAGTCGCCTGCGATCATTGCGTCAAATGCTGCCTTAACTGCGTCAAAGGAGAAGATGATGATGTCACCATCAGGTCCGCAGGTCTTGCCTGCTGCTTTGATCGCATCGATGGCGCCAAATGCCATGTTGTCGTTCTCAGCCACTACTACATCAATATCGTCATAGGACTTTAAGAAGGACTCCATCACTTCCTGACCCTTAGCCTGTGTAAATTCACCGGTCTGCTTATCTAACATCTTCCAGTTGCTGTGCTCGGCAAGGATATTGGCAAAACCTTCTGTACGGCCAACCTGTGCAGATGCACCGATGGTTCCCTGAAGGGTTACAATGTTGATCTCCTCATCACCTCTGCCCTGATCCTCCAGGTACTTGGCCAGCCATGTGCCTGCGTCCTCGCCTTCCTTGATGAAGTTGCCTCCTACCCAGCACTCATATAAGCTCTCATCCACATCCATCATACGGTCGGACAGGATAACCGGGATTCCTGCTTCCTGTGCTTCCTGGAGCACTGCCTCCCATCCGGTCTCAACCACGGGTGCAACTACAATATAGTCTACATCCTGCTGAATGAAGCTTCTGATGGCCTTGATCTGATTCTCCTGTTTCTGCTGTGCATCATCAAAGATCAGTTTATATCCGTTTTCTTCCGTAAATGTGGACTTAAAGGACTCTGTGTTGGCAGTTCTCCAGTCAGACTCAGCGCCAACCTGTGCGTAACCAACCACGATCAGGTCATCAGATGACGCCGCATCAGCTGCAGGTGCTTCTGTGTCAGCTTCAGGAGCTGCCGTGGTGTCGGCTGCAGGGGCTGCCGTGGTTGCTGCGGGAGCTGCTGTGGTAACATCAGCTGGTTTGCTGGAACCTCCGCACCCTGAAAGCAGGGACGCTGCCATTGCTGCACCTAACATAACACTCAAAGTTTTCTTTCTCATAATACGTAAACCTCCTTGAATATGTATTTTATGATTTTTGATACCCCGTGTTGATGGTTATATGATACCAGCTGTGAATAACAAAAACAACGGAATTTCTCCGTTGTTTTGTACACGATTTTTTGAATTTTCACAGTTTATTCACACTTTCGGGTGTTTTTTTACGAAAAAAGGTGGAATTTTTCAAACTGCCTCATTTTCCATATCCAACGGGATGGTGACCACTGCCGTGGTGCCCTCCCCCTGGACGCTGTGAAACTCCAGGCTGCACCGGCTGCCATAATTCAGCCTCAGCCGTTCCGCCACATTAAAAAGCCCAAAACCGCCTTTGGAGGCAGAACCGCTTTTGGCATGGGACCTGTCCTCACCCCTGAGCTTGCGTTCCACTGCTTCCATCTCCTCCTTTGACATCCCTGCCCCGTCATCCCGGATCTCAAAAACCGCCATGTCATCCCTGGCATATCCGCGGACACAGATCCGTCCCCTTCCCCGTTTATTCTTGATGCCGTGGTAGAGGGCGTTCTCCACAAGGGGCTGAAGGGTGAGTTTGAGCATCCTGTACCCGTTGAGGGATTCATCCAGGGAGACTTCATAATCCATGATATCCTGGTAACGTACCTTCTGGATCTGAAGATAGCTCTCTATATGCCCCATCTCCTCCTTTATGGTGATAAAATCCCTCCCCCCGCTTAGGGTAGTCCTGAAAAACTCGGACAGGGAGGTTACCATGTCCACCACCTCCCGGTTCTGCCCGCCCTCGGCCAGCCACACAATGGTGTCCAGAGTATTATACAGGAAATGGGGGTTGATCTGCTCCTGGAGCAGCTGCAGTTCCATCACCCTGCGCTGGTTCTGCTCCTGCCGTATATCCTCGATCAAACGGCCGATTTCCCCCTTCATATGGTCAAAACTGCCGGTGAGGATCGCCAGCTCATCCCCTGACTCGATCTTGGGTCCTGAGGTAAAGTCTCCCCTGGCCACACGCTCCGTTTCATTGCACAATTTTTGGATGGGTTCGGTGACGCTCTTTGTGATCCTGCGGCTGAGGGTCAGGCCCAGGATCAGGATGATCCCCAGAAGGCTTAAGCTCACCACCATGGCCGTGCGCTCCTGGCTTTCCAGCTGGCGCTGGATCTCCTGCACATGGAGGGTCTCATAGTATATAAACTCCTGGCTCTGTTCCGCAATGTCCTCGGTCAGCATGTACACGCCCATTTCCAGAAGCTGCATATTCTTGTCATAGCCCCCATAGGGAAGGTTGTCCTCTATCTCATCCACCCGATCCTCCAGCTGGTCCAGGCAGTGGATAATCCAGCTGATCCTGCGCCGGTTCCCGTCATCTGAGGTGCGCTTTAGCAGCTGCCTGTACACTTTTCTGGTGGAGTTGATCATCTCGTGGGGATTCTTGATCTGCTCCCACCCGTACGGCCTGTCCTCCTCGGGCATATCATGGATATCCTGATAGGTCATGGTGCCGATGGCGATCCGGTACATGGTATAATCCATGTCCTCCCTGAAATACGCCATGGTATTGTTCACATCCGTTATATTCACAATGCTCTGGTTATAGGCATTACAGAACTTGACCACCGTGGCCATGAGATAGATGACCAGGACCGTCAGGGGGATGATGATGATAAAGGTCATGGTGTTCAGTCTTTTTTCCAGGGGAAGGCGGTCTAAGAACCGCTTTTCTTTCTCCCGGAGCCATCCTGGCGCCCTCATGAGCGCTCCCTGCTTCCGGCCCTGTACTCCTTGGGCGTGCATCCCACCGTCTTTTTAAACAGATATCCGAAGTAATGGGAATCCTTGTACCCCACCTCATAGCCGATCTCCGATGTCTTCATGTTTGAGCACATAAGCAGCTCCTTAGCGCGCTCCATACGCACGCTGGTGAGATACTCCACAAAGGTCACGCCCATCTCCTGGCTGAATATGGAGCTGAAATAACTGGGGCTGATATTCACCCTGGACGCCACAGTGTTCAGAGAGATCTCCTCCTTTGCATAATTCTCACGGATAAAAGCCATGGCCTCCTCCAGGACCTGACTGTATTTGCTGGCTGTCTGTCCGTCCCTCAGTGACATTGTCTCCTTAAAAAGGCTTACCAGGCGTTCCTTTAAGGTTTCCATGGAATGGCTCTCCTTCAGGGTTCCCTCCATGTCCGTAACCTCACGGGGCAGGTTCTTCATATCCATTCCCAGTTCCTCCAGGAAGGTCCGGGCACAGAGGTAGCAGTCCATAATGATATACTGGCGGAACATAAAGGAATGGTAGTTCTTCTCCCCTATGTTCTGGAAATACTCCTCCACAAAGCTGACGGCCTCCTCCACGGTTCCCTGCTTCAGGAAATGTTCCAGCGTCCTCCGGTTCACCTTGGACCCGTCCACGGAGTGAATGTCAATGGCTTCCCCTGCCGCTGAATATACCTGCTCCATCTCGCTGTAACTCACCACCTGGTTCATTTCCGAAAAAAAGCGGCTGGCAAAGGCACGGCCCGCCTGTCCGTAGGACTGCTGCAGATCTCCCAGCCGGTTCACGCAGCCCCCGATGCTTCCAAAAAACTGTATGTCCTTATAGGTGCGCACCAGATCCCCCAGACCGGCGGCGCAGTCCCGGGTCCTGCGCTCCACCTCCTGTTCCGATTCCCCGGTGAGGATAAAGGCCCAGCCCTCCTCCCCCCGGTCGAACACCAGGATATGCTGCCTCCCCTCCATGCGCTCCTCAATGGCCTCCTGGCAGGACAGCACCCGGTCCGACCAGACGCTGGAAGGGCCTGAGGGGATCAGCTTAAAAAGCATGAGCTGGTAAAATGAGGCGGACAGTTCCATTCCCAGCTGCTCCCCCCGCTCCAGGGCCTCCTTAAAGCCGATGCGGCTGGTCACCAGATCCTTAAACAGGCGCTGCCTGTCCAACACCGTGTTCTCCGCCATCTCCAGGCGGTACCGCTCCAGCATATTCTCCTCTTCCCGCTCCCGTTCAATCACCTCTGCAACCTTTTTCACTGCCTCCAAAAGCTTGGATGCAGTGATGGGCTTTAGGAGATAATCCGTGACTCCGATATGTATGGCCTGCTTTGCATAGTCAAACTCATTGTAGCCGCTGAGGATGATGATCTTGATCCTGGGAAATTCCTTTTTCACAAGCTCGGAAAGCTCCAGGCCGTCCATGAAAGGCATGCGGATATCTGTGATCAGTATGTCCGGCTGGACCTTCTTAATCAGCGGATAGGCCAGTTCCCCATCGCTGGCTTCCCCAGCAAATAACAGTCCTTCTTTTTCCCAGGGTATGTTATTCTTAATCCCGTTGCGCATTACAACTTCATCTTCCACAAGAAATATCTTAATCATAAAACTGCCCGCCCCTCGTTTGATTTGATTTATAGTATAGAGTATAAACCGGGCAAATTCAAGAAGTTTCCATCCCGTATGATTTCCCTACAAAAACAAAGCAGAAGCCGTTCCCTTCCAAAGAGTACCGTCTTCTGCTGCTGTTACTTCTGCTGTCTTGTGCTGTCTGCTGCCGCCTATCACTGCTGTTTATTGCGGCTGTGTCACTGCTTCTCCACATTCTTTCTGTTGATCCACTCCGTAGACACATCCATGGCTGCCCGGCAGGCCTTGGTCTGGTCCAGGGAATTAAGCATCACAAAGTCGTGTATAATGGCCTGGAAACGCACGGCAGTGACATCCACTCCCGCTTGCCTCAGCTTTATGGCATATGCCTCCCCTTCATCCCTGAGAACATCCGCCTCCCCGTTAAGGATCATTGTATCCGGCAGGCCCCTCAGCTGTTCCAGGTTTGCCCGCAGAGGTGAGGCTGTGATCTGATTCCTGTCTTTTTGCGACATGGTGTACTGATTCCAGAACCACTCCATACCTGCCCGGTACAGGTAGTAGCCCTGGGCGAATTCACAGTATGAACCCGTATTAAAGCAGGCATTGGTCACCGGATAATACAGAAGCTGCTTTTGGATCGCCGGACCTCTGCGAAACTTTGACATCAGGGTCAGGGCGGTGGCCATGTTGCCGCCCACGCTGTCTCCCGCCACGGTAAATGTATCAGGGTTTGCAGTATACCCCATGTTCCGGACCAGCTCGGGCACCATACACATCACACTGTAGCACTGCTCAATGGCAGTTGGATACCGGACCTCCGGTGAGCGGCTGTACTCCGGGAATATGAGCAGCGAACCGGTTCTGGCAGCCAGCTCCCTTACCAGCTTTTCATGGGTATGATAACTGCCGAACACCCAGCCCGCGCCGTGAATGTAAAGAATCACATTGGCGGGTGTGCAGACAGTTTCCGGCTCCACCAGATATACTGGGATCGCACCCCATCTTCCGGTATTGACCACCACCCTTTTTGCCCGGGCCGGATATTTATATACAGGGCTGTCCTGGGCCTCTTCCAGAACCATCCTCCCCTGGGCCACGGGCAGTTCAAAAATAAGGGGTGGTTTGGAACTGGCCTGACAGACAGCCTCGGCCTGAGGCTCTAACGGTACACAACGTTTCATATGGTAACTCCTTGATCCTGTTTTCTATTATCAGGATATTCCGGATTTCCTGTTATGCCCGCATTTTTGTATCTTTATCTGCTACTTTTCCTGATCCGGCCCGTCCTTACCTGTCTTGTAGCGGGTAATATCATGGCATGCCAGCAAACATGCGTCCTTCTTTCCCCAGCGGATCACGGACGCGTCCGCCAGGGACCATACCTTGAGAAGAGGATTGTATACTTCCATGGTACAGTTTATCTTATGGCGGATATCTTCCATGGGGCATCTGGCGCACGGTTCCTTTCGCCCGAAAAAGGCTTTATGGCAGCTCATGCCCAATTTGGCCTCCGGCGCGATCCGCTGCGTCTTTTCATTGATATACAGCAGTTCCCGGGTTCCGATGTCCACCACATAGATCCATGAGTTCTGGTGATCCAGGACAGCCCTCAGATCCCCCGCCAATTCCATGACATTGTCCTGGGCCCTCTGCTTTAAAAGAAACAGGGACAAAAGCTCGGAGATAAATGACAGCACCTCGATCTGGTTGATGGTCCACAGGCATTTGGACGTACAGTCGTCAAATCCCACCCAGCCCTTAAACACTCCGTTGTCTTTGATTGCACACTGGAGCATGGACTGGATCCCCTGGCTTTCCATCAGTTCCCTGATGTCCCGTGGAAACTTTCCTATATCATCACAGTAGAGGATGCCTCTCTCGTTAAAATAATCTCTGTAATCACTGTCAAACTCTGAGTATGCCATGTTCTGCATCTTATCCTTCTGCGGCTCAATGCCTTCTGCGCACCACTCAAAGGTATTGCTGTAAAACAGGTTGTCCTCGGAGTTTTCAAACACGTAGGCCCTGCTCACCTGAAGCCGCTCCCCCAGCAGTTCCAGTACACTCTCAACCGCCCGGTCCAGCTGCTCCGCCTTGCTGAGGATATTAAACGCCCTTGGAAGAAGATCGCTTAACACCAGTTCCGTCCCTTCCGACTCAATGGTAGTGTTTGCCGCGGTCTGTCTCCCCGCATTCTGCCCGTAGGCCCTGCTTTCCATGGACTGGTCATAAATCTGGTACTGGTTTTTGCCGCAGGCCTTGGCGTGGTAGAGGGCCACATCCGCCCGCTGGAACAGGGTCTGGAAATCATCCCCATCCCTTGGGCAGACAGCGATCCCAATACTGCTGGTAATGCTGCACTCTCTGGGCAGTTCCTCCAATACCCGGTCAAAGCATTCCAGGATACGCCCTGCCACCATCTTCACCTGCTCGTCCCCCAAAACCCCCTGGAGAAGAGCCATGAACTCATCCCCGCCAATCCGCGACACGATATCGCTGCTTCTGAACAGACGGGAAAGCTGGGACGCTATCTTTGTCAGCACCGCATCCCCAAACATATGGCCATACTGGTCATTGACCATCTTAAAATTGTCGATATCAATGATAAACAAGGCTGCTCCCCCAGGTTTTTCCCGGTTAGCCAGCAGATATTCGATCCTCTGTCGGGCGGAAGCTTTGTTGTACAGCCTGGTAAGGGTATCCCTCTCCGCGCGTGCCTTCAGCTCCTGGGCTGCCATCTTTTCTTCATTGATATCAATTACGATCCCGATTGCCTTGCAGGGCTTTCCCTGGTCGTCAAACTGTGTGGTTGCCCTCAGTTTGCACCACTGGTAACGCCCCCTGGAATCAGAAACCTTAAATTCCAGTTCCCCATACCGTCTGCCTGAGCGGATCTGCTGGATAAATGCCCCAAAGGGAGCCATGTCCTCCGGGTGGAGGTGGGATATCTTAGGAATCCGCTCCGAAGCCCTGGCGGAGATGGGATCATAGCCAAACTTCCCTTTCCAGTTAGGGGAATAGTTGACCGTGTCCGTCTCAATATCCCACTCAAAAAAGATATCATTGGTCTGTTCCATGATGATCTTATACCGCTCCAGTCCAAGGCGCAGTTCCTCCTGTGCGCGCTTCGTCTGGTTGATATCAATGATCACACTGTAAAGGCACTCCTGTCCATCCTGGTCCGTGATCAGGCATCCCTTGCCTAATACCCAGTTGCTCACCCCGTCCGCATCCTGTACACGGTACTCCAGTTCAAATTCATTTCCATGGTTCAGCTGGTCCGACAGTTCCTTTTTGACCCGTGTTCGGTCATCCGGATGGATCATGTCCAGATAGTGGCCGTGGAACCGGCCGTTGATCTCATCCCTTCCATATCCCATGAATCCATCGTCAATTTCCAGGATGGTAAACCACTGGTCGTTGCGGTAACGGGATATGCCTTTCAGGATGCTGTGGAGAATTTGAACATCATCCTGAAGTTCCTCCCCTGTTTCCTGCTGTCCGCCCGTTCTTCCGGCTGAAATATGTTCCGCCTCTGCTTCCAGTGCTTTCCACAAAAGCAGGGCCTTTCTCTGGCGCGGGTGTTCGATATCGATCCTTAGGATGGTCAGGTCAAACCAGCACCATCCCTGCCCGTCCCGTACGCGGTGCTTCCATGATTTTTTCAGCATTCCCTGCTGGAAAAAACCGGGCATTCCCATAGCCCATGCCTCCCGCATATATTCCTGGTCCTGCGGATCCACCATCTCGGCAATGTAACGTCCCACCGCGTCCTCCAGACGCTCCCCCTGGAACGAACGCTTAATGCGCAGATTAGGGGCATACACCATATGGTAGCTTCCCGTGGAGAAATCCACCTCCACCACCATGGTGTTTTCATACCGCAGCATGGCCAGATACTTCATCTGCTCCAGCTGCAGGGCGCTGACGCTTCCCTCCGCCACAGGCATCAGGGAGGCTTCCTGGGACAGGGAGTGCTCCCTGGGTACATTCCCGTCCGCATACTGCCGGCACAGGCCGGCCAGCGCAGGCTGAACGGTCTTAAAACATTCCAGCATCTTTGGAGAAAAAGCGCCGCATTCCCCGTTAAGGATCATATTGGCTGCCTGCTGATAGGGGATGGCATTCTTATATACACGGTCGGATGTAAGGGCATCATATGCATCCACCACGGACACCGCCTGGGCGCAGATGGGGATTGCATCCTTGCAAAGTCCTTCCGGATATCCCTTTCCATCCCATCTCTCATGATGGTAATGACAGATGTTATATGCATATTGCAGATATTCCTTGTCACTCATCCTGCCCAAGCTGTCCAGAATCTGGCAGCCCTTTATGGTGTGGGTCTTCATGATCTCAAATTCTTCCGGGGTAAGGCGACCCGGTTTATTCAGGATCCTGTCCTCTATGGCGATCTTTCCGATATCGTGGAGGGCGGAAGCCGATGCAATAACCTCTATCTTCTGCTGGTCCAGACCGTATTCCGGACAGTTCTTTGACACCTCCTCCAGAAGTACCCTGGTGAGAAGGCGTATCCGCTTGATGTGCTGTCCCGACTCCAGGCTTCTGTACTCAATGACGGAAGACAAGGCATCCACCAGTATGTCGTTGGATTCCTTCAGCTTGCGGGCTTGGTGGTCCACCATATCCTCCAGGTTATGCTTGTGAAGGTAAAGTTCAATTATATTATGTACACGGCGCTTTACCACATGGGGTTCAAAAGGCTTTACAATGATGTCCGATGCCCCCAGGTCAAATGAGCGAAGTTCGCCCTCCAGGGAATTGTCCGCGGTGATCACCACCACCGGCACCTCATCCAGGAAACCGCCTGCCCCCATCTCCTTCATTACCTGATATCCGTCCATCACAGGCATCACCACATCCAGAAGCATGATGGCAATATTGCTGTGGTACTGCTTTAACAGCAGAAGGGCCTGTTCCCCGTTCTCCGCTTCCAACAGATGGTATTCATCCTGAAACAGGCCGCTCAGTATGACCCGGTTTATCTCCATATCATCTACAATCAGTATCGTATCCCGCTGGCGCATCTTACTTTTCCTCTCTGCGATCCGCCTGGATCCGTGGATTCAGGCGATTGATACATTCAAATAAGGCTTTTGTACAAAACTCAGGCCTTGGAAAGGATCTCACAGATCTCATCATATGCTTTCTTCAGTTCACCATACTTCCCGGACGCTTCCGCAAACTTATCCCCTCTGATACAGTCCACCATCTCTGAGGATATGCCGTAGAGCCTGGTAAGCCCCAGGTTGGCTGTCAGTCCCTTAAAGGTATGGGTGGAAGTCAGGGCAGCCTGTGTATCCTCTGCCTCAAAGGCGTTTGTCACATCCTGAAACGTGGGATCGGACAAAAACTTTGTAAGAAAGCGCTCATAAAGCCCGGAATTACCGCTGAACCGTCTTAAGGCCCCTTCTGTATCCACCCCTGCATTCTGAAGTACAAGTATTGTATTCAAATCCATATATCCTCCTTTTCCGGCCAGTAAGCCGGACCCTTTACATGGCATTATTTTATCATATCTCATCCTAAAATTACACCTGTATTTTTATGGATCCGCCTGGTATCCGGCACGATCCCGATCCTTTGCCGTATTATGATATAATACAAAAAAGCCTAGTATACACTAGGCTTTTTAGTGCGGGAGATGGGACTTGAACCCACACGAGCATACACCCACAAGATCCTTAGTCTTGCCTGTCTGCCAATTCCAGCACTCCCGCAACACGAATGGTAGTATAGCATAGAATTTTACAATTGGCAACTGGTTTTTGAAAAATATTCTAATTTTTTTTTCTTTTGGCAATGTCAGGAAATTTTTTCAAAAATATAGTTGACAAATAGGCCAACCTATCTTATAATAACCTTCGTTGCTTGAGACAACAACTCGACAGCAGCAGAATGCAGAAGTGGCGGAATTGGCAGACGCGCACGGTTCAGGTCCGTGTGGTAGTAATACCTTGAGGGTTCGACTCCCTTCTTCTGCAGTAGCGGAATCCCAGATCATAACGGTCTGGGATTTTTTGTATCACGGGAAATTTAAAAACACTCCGCGGGATCACACCGCGGCGGAAGGAAAGATGTCGCTGAAGCGCCCCGCCGAAGGCGGAGAATCCTGCGAGCAGGATTCTTTGTTTCTTTTTATCATTGACCCTTTAGTCATCTCACTGCCGTCACCGGAACATATTCAGGTAATACCAGGGAGGGAACATTTTTCCCACCTGGTCAAACACATCCAGATACCTACCTGCATCTATAAACACAGGACAGAACAACAGGCTTCCTATGACAAAAAAGGGGATGATGCAGCAGAGTACCTGGGGCCTGCGGCAGGCCAGCTTTAAAAGCCAGGATACGGCCGTTACCGCCCCGCAGTAAACTGCCATGACAATTATCTCCTTTGCAGGCGCTCCCAGGCTCCTGCCGGCCCACAGAGCCATCAGGCCGGATATGGACGCCAGGAACACAGGGGCTGCCATGGACGCCAGGCGGCAGGGCGTCCTCAAGCCATAGGACAACGGAAGGTATAATCCCCTTTCTTCGTCCCCGCACAGCACCACAGCACCGTACAGGCCTGTTATAAACACATACACGGCCACCAGCCCCCTGACGGGAAATACGGTCCCGGACAGGGCATCGGAAGACGTTTGCTCACGGCCTTCCTGATCCAGAAAGCTGTACTCAAACCGGAAAGTACTTCCGTTAGCAAGCCATTTGTCATAGAGTTCCCCCGACTGTGCGGCGGCTTGTTCCCGCTGCGCGCTTCCCGGTGCTCCCAGCTGTTCAAACAGGGACTCCTCACCCACATAATCCATTAAAAGCTGCCTGTCATAGATTTCCATCAGCGCGGCAAATACCGTTTCCGTGGACAGGGACGCCGACACGGTGGAAGGAGCTGAATACACACCTATGCTGCGCCTGTAGTTTCCGGCATCCAGTTTTTCCTTAAAATCCTCATATACCACAAACCCGCACTCCGCCCTGCGGGAAGCCACCTCGTCCTTAACAGCTTCTTCATCCCGGCATTCATAAAACCGGAACATGCCGGCGTCCCGGCCCAGTCTGCGGTTTATTAGACCTTCCGCCAGTTCAGCGCCCAGTTCATTCTCCTGGCCGTTCTGGACAGCGATGGCAATCTTAATCTCCTGCCCCTTATCTCCCTGCCCCTTATCAACTGCCAGGATCACAAGCGGAAGCAGAAGAAGGATCAGCAGAAAGGAGAGCTTTTTAATATATCGCTTGCAGGAGAGCAGGAACCATACCATTACTTTTTTCATCTTCTTCCCACCTCCACCCAAAGGCTGAGCAGAAAGCATACGGCTGCCACTGCTGCCAGTTTACAGAACACCGCGATACTGAAAGCCGAAGTCACTGCCATCTTCACACCTTCCATAAAAATATAGGTGGGCAGGAAGGCTGCCGCTGTCCGTAAGGAGGCTGGCAGGAATACAAGGGGAAGGAACCCGCCTGCAAGAAAATGCATGGCCGTAACCGCCAGAAACAGGAGCATCACGCCCCCCATCAGGCTGCCCGCGGCCTGGTACAGGAATACGACCATGGAGGAAGCCGCCACGCATACGGCTGCAACAGACAGGATCCCCGGCAGGCTCCATGTGATCCAGCCAAGGCCCCATGCTGCTGCCAGGGCCAGCAGGGCGGTTACCCCCATCAGCAGGCCCAGGCCCAGGATTCTTGCGCCTATGACCGTGGCATTGCCCACACCTATAAGGGACAGTTTCTGCCTCATGGTCCGGCTGGCAGGTGACAGGTAGGCCGACACCGGAATGGCGCACAGGAGAAGGAACAGCACAAACGCGCTGATCCCGTAAAAGTGGTACGTATCCACATCCCCGGTAGCCGTGACCCTTACATTCCTGAAATAATCCATCCGGGGAAGGCTGTACCCCATAAAGATCCGGTTCAGATCCGCCTCCAGGCGGGGAATGGAATCAGTCATCCCCTCCAGAACACAAAGCTCATCGCCGGCATAGATTCCTGCCTGGCTGGCTCCCAGCGTCCTGGAGCCGGCATCTGTGAGTTCCTTGAAGATCCGGCTCTCCAAACCTGCCCCTTCCGGCAGTATGATGCGCACCGGTGTATTGGTCCCATTCATAATATCCTGGACAAATCCCTCCGGCACCTCCATTACCCCGAACAGCTTCCCTGCCCTCAGCCTGGCCACCCCTTCCTCACGGTCCATATATTCAAAATCACAGATACTCTTTACGCTTTCCAGAGAACTAACCATGGCAACCGCCTTCTTTGCCACCGCATCTCCCTCAGGAAGCACCACCCCTACGGTGATCCTCCCTGATACCTGCTTCCCATACAACATCTTACTTGCCAAAAAGGCAACCGTACCCGCCAATAGTAACAGCACGATTGCCCCTGCAATGATGTGGGGAAGCTTTTTACATGCTCGTTTTAACTCCAGTTTAAGATAAACCAGACGTGCAGACATATTTCCCCATTCCTTTTGTCACGCCCGGATCCCTGACCCTTTGGTCAAAAACCCGGGCACGTTTTTCAATTACTTGTATTTCACGGCTTTTCAGTCCGTATTAACTACAGCGCCTTAGCCGTATTTACCGCAGCTGCCTTAGCCGCCTTAATACATCGGTACATCCAGCTGTCCTGCCAGACCCATCACGCCGAATACCATTTCCATCAGCACATTGTTCCAATCCTGCTCCGTGGCTGCCAGCACATCCAGGGGCTCACCCTCCAGAGGCGTTACTTCACTGCTCAGAGGTCTGCTGTACACCTCGCCGCTGAGGACCACATTCATGGTATTGTCCATGGCCGCGATCTCCAGTGAATCGATATCCATGTGGAAATTCTTGCCCTTTTCCAGCTGATCCATCACGCCTGTGGCGGACATCTTAAGGATCTGGGAACCTTCGCCGCCCACTTCCACACCTGCATGGTAGCTTCCGTCTGCAGAATCATAAGTTCCTGTGTACATGAAATTGTAGTTGGCATCCTCCGGAAGTCCGATATCCACGGACAGGTCACAGGTCAGTTTTTTGCCGTCATAGGTTCCCTGCTTTAAAAGGTCCACTGTCACTGTGTCTGTGGCATCCTCCAAAACAACACTGCCCGTCAGATTCTGCGTCAGATAGGCTCCGCCCTGAAGCTCTAACTTAAAGTTAACTGCCACGTATCCGTCTTCCACGCCTGGTTCATCTTCCACGTACAGGTTCGTGCTTCCGTCCACTGCGGCAAGGTTTCCGCTCTTGTCAACATAAACTGTCATCTGCACATCTGTCAGTGACTTCTCCAGATATGTGATCATTTCGTCCACAGTTTCCTTGACCTCATCATAGGTCTGCTCCTGCATCTCCTGTGCAGACACGGAACCGGCTCCTGTTACAGCGCCGCCCATCAGCTCGCTCATTCTCACGGTGGCTTCCAGCTGCTTTAAGTAATCACCTTTCAGGGTCTCATCCTGCAGGAAGAAATCAGAAGATGTGCGCAGGAACTCGATCATGGAATCCTTGCTGATCACAACGTCATACCCCTGGCAGCTGACCTGTGCGCCGTTCATGGTGTAGGTACCCTTGTCCGCCTTGGTAACGGTGAGAGCCGCCTTGAAGTTGTCCTGTGCCTTGCAGCCTTCCTTATAACGGTTCATAAGGGCTTCGATATCAAATGGAGCTTTTCCCTCCTCCTCAGCCTTCTCGACTTCATCGATCAAGTCTGTAAAATATCCTGCCAGGCCATCCACATCCACGCCGCTGTCAGCCAGCATAGGGCCGATGGTGGGTGAGTTCTTAATGCGGTCCGCCAGTCCTTCTCCCAGATCCACGGTAAACACCTTGCTGCTCAGCTCGGGGATCGCCATCATCAGGGTATCATCGCCATAGTAAGCATCAAAATTGGCAAGATCCATTCCGTTGTAGATCACACCCATGTTAAAGGCGTTCCGGTTGTTGGTCCTGTCTTCCCTGCCCTCCAGGCGCAGTCCGCTGCCTGCAAAAGCATTCACACTGGGATCCGAACAGCTGTCCATCTTAAGGGTCATACCGCTTTCCCTGTCTTCTTTCAGTGCCGTGTCGGCAAAGTCCTTAAAGCCGAACAATTCCTCTGACGGGAACACCTGGCCGTCCTTGTAAATGTTTTCAAAAGCATCAATCACTACCTGCTTTGGATCCTTTGCCGTCATCTTTACATATGCCAGTGCTGCTGCGGCAGCAACAAATACAATGGCAATGACTGCAAAAAGGATCTTCATGAATTTCTTATTGGGGCCCGGCTCACCGGCTGATGTCTGAACCGGCTGGGTATCTGCCGGCTGTACAGTCTGGTCTTCCACTGTTGGCGGCTGGTCTTCTGCGGCCAATGCCTGCTCTGAGCCCGCGCCTTGTGCCGCTGTTTCTCCTGCGGTCTCTGCCACTGTTTCTCCTGCAATTTCTTCTACAATCTCTGTCTCTCCTGCAGTTTCCTCTGCAGTCTCTGCCCCTGTTTCTCCTGCGGTCTCTGCCTTTGTTTCCTGGCCTTCGCTGTCCAATGGAGCGCCGCACTGGGTACAGAATTTCACTTCATCCCCGCACTCCGCTCCGCATTTTGTGCATTTCATTCTTTTTCTCCTCCCTTGCATCGGGTCCATGCATATTCTGCATGTCCTGTTGTATTTCTATCGAAACTGGCTGATCAGCTCATTGGCCGACAGACCATTTTCAATCTTTGTCAAGCGGCCCTGCCTCAACACATGCATCTGTGTGCACAGAGCCAGTTCGGCCAGTTCATGGGAAGTCAGCACCACCGCACCGCCTCCTGCCATATACTTCCGAAGGTAATTCCTGATCAGTTCCTTGCATTCCAGATCCAGGGCAGCCCCCGGCTCATCCATGATCAGCACAGGCGCATGGTTGGACAAAGCACAGGCAATACTGACCCTCTTTTTCATTCCTCCTGAAAGCTTTCCGGCCGTGCGGTTTAACATCTTATCCACCCCCAGCATGGCGGCGGCTCCGTTTTTCAGATCCTCTTCCATTCCCTTCCTGCTTCCCCTGTACCACAAAAGCAGGTTGTCCCTGACCGTCAGTTCTTCCATCAGAGGATTCTCCTGAGGCACATAGGCGGCCTCCTCGGCAAACACCCGAGGACGTCCCACCGCCTGTCTGCCGTTAAATACAATACTGCCCTTGTCCGCCTTTAAGGCTCCTGAGATAATTGACAAAAGAGTGGTCTTTCCACAGCCGTTATATCCCACAATTCCTACACAGTCCCCCGGTTCTACCGTTAGTTCCACCCCCTCAAGGATGACTTGCCTGCGATAAGATTTGCATATTCCTGATATTTCCAGCATTGTTTTAGACCACTCCTGATGTTCGTTAAAATTGTAACTCTATTTTTCAGTGTAGCACAAATCCGCACTGATTGCAAAATAATAATTATTACGGTTTTTTAACAGGCTTCTTAATATAGAGGTTGATGGCTGCCTATTTTACTTTTCCTGAGCAGCCAGGCTGTTGCCGATCATTCCGGCCACGATCACCGCAATGCCGGCCAATCCGGCCTTGTCGGGCACACCGTCCTGCAGCAGGAAGATACCGCCCAGCAGGGTGAATACCACTTCCCCGCACTGCGTGGCTTCAACCACTGCCAGCTGCCTTGGATTGTGCTTTACCATATCCGTTGCCCGAAAGAACAGCACGGTGGCGATCACACCGGAAAACAGGGCCACACACAGCGACTGCATCACCTGTCCCCTGCCGGGAAGCCCGGACCTTACCGCTGCCCAGAGGGACAGCAGAAGCCAAAAGGGCATGCTGCAAAGAGTCATTCCAAACACCCTTTTGATGGTTGACATGGATGGAGGGCAGCACGCCATCATCTTCCGGTTTCCCAGGGGATAGGAAAATGCCGCAACCAGGATGGGAACCAGGGTGAGGAACACGGTTCCTCCATCGGCCCGTTTCAGATGGGGAACCTGGAGCAGGAAGATCCCGGCCAGGATCAGCAAGGACCAGGACAGGTTCCTGACCGGTATCCTCTTTCCAAAAAGAGGGGTCAAAAGCACGCCCGCCACAATGGTCAGCTGCCATGTGGCCGCTGCCAGCCAGGACTCCCCAAACACAGACCCAAAGGTCAGCGGCGCGTAGAACAATCCGAATCCCACCGTACTCCACAGCACCCATTCAAACGGGCGCAGGCATATCTCCCTCCAAACCTCTGCCATCGCCCCCTTCTCCCTGGCCAGCATCAGAACCAGCATGGGAAGGGTGAACAGATAGCGCAGACAGGCTGCCCACAGCCAGTACCCTCCTGCAAGGTTCATGCTCCTGTTCAGTATAAAGGTAAAAGCGAAAAAAAATGATGCCAATATACCATAAAACAAAGCTTTTTTCATACGGTCTTCCTCCTGATATGGTCTATCTCCTGCTTTTGCAGAACCATGTGTATCATGGCAGAGCCTGTTCCCATAGGGACTGCTTTCCGCAGACTGAAAAAGACCCTGGGCATCCTGCTGTTCCAAGGTCTCACGTTTTAACAACTCAGGATATTGTACCTCAGATCGGGCGTTGATGCAACCAGTTCTTAGGAGCCATATGTCCATACCTCACCGCCATGCCATATGGTCACAAAAGGCATGGAGAGCCGGCGGCCCCTGAGGGCCATGTTGTCTCCATGCCTATTGGATTTCCTGTTGCCGTGGCAGATAGGGTTTTACCACGTACTATTTAATAAGAGACAGGGAAATATGCGCTTTTCCCTTTTCCTTTTTCTTTTTATCCCATTCCCATAGAAGCTGCATGGCCAGGTTCGCCACTTCCAGGTTATGATCCACCGTGCTGTTGTCATACTGGAAGGAATTCTCCACCCGGTTGGCCACCACGGTAAAAATAGCGCCTGCACGCATTTTGTAAAGGGAGCTGATGGTGAGGACGGTCGCTGCCTCCATCTCGAAGTTAAGTACTCCGGCCGCCTGCATATCCGGCAGCAATGTCTTCATGAAACTCTGGCTGTATCCGTTGTGCCCCGGACGCCCCTGTCCGCAGAAGAAGGAGGAGGCCGTGTATCCAATTCCCACATGGTAGGTATACCCCAGCTGCTCCGCCGCCTCGATCAATGCCATGGTCACCTCGTGGTCAGCCACGGCCGGATAGGAATTGGTCACATATCCATCGCTGGTCCCTTCCTTTCTTACCGCTCCTGTGCAGATGATCAGATCGCCCGGTTTGATATAGGTCTGGATTGCTCCGCAGGTTCCCACACGGATCAGTGTGTCACAGCCGACTTCCGCCAGATCCTCTAATGCACTGGCCGTTGAACCGCCGCCTGCCCCTGTGGAACAGGCAGAAATGTCCATGTCCCCGATCTTTCCCGTATAGGTCACATGCTCCCTGTAGTCTGCCACAAGGTGGCCGCTGTCCCACATCCGGGCAATTTTCCCCACCCGTTTGGGATCACCGGGAAGCAGGCAGTAACGGGCCACATCCCCCTTACCGCACTGGATATGATATTGTTTGCCGTCCTTATCCGTTGGACGGGATGCATTTTCCCACTCGTTGTTTGTCATATGTCTGTACTCCTCCATTACCATTCTGTTCTCAATATGATCTGTTCCAATATCTGTGCCGTATCAAGTCTCCACATGCTTGCCCACACCTGCCGGTGCCTTGCCTCCCTTTAATCCAAAGGTAATGACAAGCAGGGTAAATACATAGGGCGTCATCATAACCAGCTGGGATGGAAGGATGCTCTGGAAAATGGTCTGCAGGGAATCAAAAAATCCAAAGAAAAGGCTGCCGCCCAGCGCACCCACCGGGTTGTACCTTCCGAATGCATTGATAACCACGGCAATGTATCCTCTTCCTGAAGTCATATCTTCCACAAACAGGTTCATCTGTCCCAGGGACAGGTAGGCCCCGCCCAGTCCGGCAAAGGCGCCGCTCATGGCCACTCCGAAATACTTGTAAATACGGACATTCAAGCCTACGGTGCTGGCCGCCTGCGGATTTTCACTGACCATTCTCATCCGCAGCCCCAGGGTCGTCTTATATAAGAAGATCCAGCTGACAATGACCAGAAGTATGGTCAGGAAAAACAGTATGTTCTGGGCTCCCAAAATCCTGCCAATCACAGGTATCTTCTGGAGTATGCCCCAGTTTGGCTTTGCGAATGCCGCCACGCTCACAGACTTTCCGCTCATGCCAAAGATAACGTTCAGCAAAAGAGGCGTCACGGCGCTGGCCAGCAGGTTTACGCACATTCCGCTGATGGACGCGTTTACCTTGTAAGAAATATGCATGACTGCGTGAAGCATGGAAAAAACAGCGCCGAACAGGATGCCGGTCAAAAGCCCGATCCACGCATTTCCTGAGATCCAGGAACCCAACACCGCAAAGAAGGAGCCTGCCAGCATCATACCTTCCAACCCCAGATCACTGACACCGGCCCGCATGGAAAAACAGCCTCCCATGGATGCCAGGATCAATGGCACGGAACTGCGCAGGGTGGACGCTAAAATGGAATATACCAAATCTATATTAAACTGCATCAGCTTTCACCTCCGTAAGATTCCTGTTTCTCCTTCTTAAATTTATGTACCTGTTTCAAGATAGCCTGGATCAGTGCCGGCGCCGCCACAAAGATGATGACCAGAACCTGGATCACATCCACGAACTCCACCGGTATGGACGTGGTCCTGTTCAGTGTGATGGTACCCGCCTTCAGGATTCCGATCAGGAATGCCGAAAGGATAACCCCCACCGGACTGTAGGCTGCCAGCGCTGCTACGGAAATGCCCGCAAATCCATAGCCGGAAGAAAAGCCCTCAATAAACCGGTAATTGACTCCCAGCACCATGGCCGCTCCCCCAAGGCCTGCCACTGCTCCGCTCAGAGCAAATGTGGTCAGGTATGTTTTGGGTACAGAGATACCGGCAACCTTGGCCGCCCTCAGGTTCAGGCCCGTCACTTGTATCTCATAGCCAAAAACGGTCCGGTCCAGCATGAACTGCAGCAGTATGGCTACAATGATCACCACAAAAATAGCGATTGTCAGCTGGGTCTGGGGAATCAGCTTCACCAGCTTGGCGCTGTCCGCGATACGCTCCGTCTGTCCCACACCGCTTCCCGGGGGTTTTAAAGGCCCGTTGGCCAGGTAACTGGTAAACAGCTGGATGATCTCATTTAACATCAAGGTCATGATGATCTCATTGGCTCCGAATTTGATCTTTGCAAGGGCTACAAAAAATGCCACTGCTCCTCCTGCCACGATCGCCGCCAGCAGGGCCAACGGCACATGGATAACGCCCGGCAGGTTTGTGATATAAGCCCCCACCAGCGCGGCCGCCATGGCCCCTGCATAGAGCTGTCCTTCCGCTCCTGTATTGATCATACGCACCCGGTAAGCCAGGGCAAAGGAAAGTCCTGTAAACATGATCGGTGTGGCCTGGCTCAGTGAAAGTGCAAATCCCTTGACCGTTCCCAGGGACACGCCGAAAATAGCTTTATAGCTTTCCAGCGGTGAATATCCGCTGATGCCGATAAATATCATTCCTAAAAGGAGGGAGAATACTAAAGCAAAAAAGGAGTTGATGAAGGAATTTTTCATGGCTGTCCTTTTTGCGCTCTTCATTTGTTCGTTCATGCCTGCACCTCCTTTTCCACCATGGTATGGCCGCCGGTCATCAAAAGTCCCATTTCAACCTCATCCAGTTCTCCCGGCATGCTTTCTGATACGATCTCACCTTCGTAGATCACAAGGAGCCTGTCGCTTAAAGTCCTCACCTCATCCAGATCCGCGGAGATCAGCAGGATAGCTGCCCCCTGGTCCCTGAGTTCGATCAGCTGGCTGTGTATATATTCCATTGCCCCTATATCCACCCCTCGGGTTGGATGGGCAATGATGATCGCTTTCGGATCCCTGCTGAATGCCCTGGCAATGATGATCTTCTGCTGGTTGCCCCCTGACAGGGAACTGACCGCAGCCTCCACATTGGGTGCCTTGACCTGGAATTTATCCTTCAGCTTCTGGGCATACCGGAATATGGATTTTTTCTCCAGCAAGCCACTCTTCCTGCAAAAGTCCGATTCCCGGTGATACCCCAGAATCATGTTGTCCATAATGGACATCTCTTTTACCAATCCCATGGACAAACGGTCCTCTGGAATATGTCCGATGCCGTCCTGAAGGAAATCCCGGCAATTGCCCGTAACTTCTTTTCCATTCAGGGTCATTTTCATGGATTCCGGTTCCCTCAGTCCGGTCAGGGCCTCGATCAGCTGGCTCTGTCCATTTCCCTCAATACCCGCGATCCCCAGGATCTCACCGTGGCGGATATCAAAGGACACGTCTTTTACTTTTTCCTGTCCGTCTTCCTTTACGGTCAAATGTTCCAGATGAACACACACTTTCCCGATGTGCTCTGCCGGGCGCCGCTTCTGAAGATTGACTTCCCGGCCTACCATCATCTCCGACAGCTGTTTGGTGGTCACGTCCGCCGGGTTCACATCATCCACCACCAGGCGGCCGTCCCTAAGAACCACAACTCTGTCCGCCAGCGCCTTTGTCTCCTTCAGCTTATGTGTAATGATAATGATACTCTTTCCCTCATCTCTCAGCCGTTTCAGGATCACAAACAAGTCATCCACTTCACTCGGCGTCAGGACTGCGGTAGGCTCGTCCAGTATGATCACATCCGCCTTACGGTAGAGCACCTTAAGGATCTCCACCCTTTGCTGCTCTCCCACGGACAGCTTTTCCACCTTCACATCAGGATCGATGTTAAAATGGAACTGGGATATCAAATCCTTTACCTGCTGCCTTGCCTTTTTCATATCCAGGAACTTATTCTTGCTGGGTTCACTTCCCGCTATGATGTTTTCCGTGACCGTGAATGCCGGCACCAGCATAAAATGCTGGTGCACCATACAGATCCCTTTTTCAATGGCATCCACCGGCTTACGGAACCGGATGGGCTCTCCCCGGTAAAAGATCTCACCGGAACTTTGCGGTGTCATCCCGTACAATATCTTCATCAGCGTGGTCTTTCCCGCGCCATTCTCTCCCAATAGCGAAACGATCTCCTGCTCATGAAGCGTAAAATCCACTGCGCTGAGAGCCGTTGTTCCCGGATAGATCTTTGTTATCTTCTCCATCCGTATCAGTTCCATCTTTTGTCACCTCCGAATCTGCTGCCGCCTTCTGCTGATATTACTGCTCCAGATGGTTCTCCTTTGCCCAGTCATCGATCTGATCCAGGTCGGTAGGAAGAACCAGCTTGCCGTCAGCGATCAGCTGTCTGGTATCATTCAGAATTTGTGTAACATCATCAGGGATCTGTACATCCAGTCCCTCTACATCATAGTCGCAGATTCCTTCCGGAATACCCACCATCTTGGAGCCGGGTGCCCATGTTCCGTCTGCCAGCATACCGATCTCTTCTACGATAAACAGCCAAACCTTTTTACAGGAAGTGCTCAGGCTGTGTTTTGGATCTACCATGGCCAGGGAAGTTCCGATAACATAACGGTCAGTCTCTTCCGCTGCATAGAAAACACCCTGTGTGGAGCTTCCTGCGTTGGCGCTGACAATATCTGCGCCTCTCTCATACATAACAAGCGCCAGTTCCTTTGCCGTTGCCGGATCGCTGTAGCCTCCGATAAAATTGGTCAGTACTTCCACGTCAGGATTGGCATATTTGGCGCCTGCAATAAAGCCTGCTGCCTGTCCTCTGGAGGTAGGTGTGTCCATAGCGATACAGAAACCAACAATATTCTCAGGATTGCTTAATGGGAATCTGTCATCCTTTGTTGCAAGTCCTGCCAGTACGCCGGAAAGGAAATGCTGATCCGGGTAAGCGGCTGCCAGACAGTTGATGTTGTCAAATCCCTCGATCACCGTATCCAGCATGCAGAACTTCTGGTCCGGATAGTCCTCAGCCACCATCTGAAGTGCATCGGCCTGCTCGGTGCTGATAGCGATAATTACGTCATACTCAGCTGCGTCCGCATACATGCGCAGCTGGGTCTCAAATTCCGAAACATCCTTTGGCTCACAGTAGTCAAAGCTGCATCCGTATTGTTCCACGGCCATTTCACATCCCTGGTATACCTCATCATTATAACCATTGTCTCCCAAACCGCCTGTGCCGAAAATAACGGCAAACTTAATGTCGCTTCCTGCCTTTTTCTCTCCCTCAGCCTCCTGGGACTGTGCCTGGGTATCCTTTTCAGCCTCTGTCTTACTCTCCTTTGGGGCCTCTGTCTTTGTTTCCGGCGCATTTGTCTGGGGAGCGGATGTTGTCATCCCGCATCCTGACAAAAGGCTTATCCCCATTGACAGTACCAACGCACAGCTTAAAATCCTCTTTTTCATCTTCGTTTTCCTCCATTATTACTCTTAAGTATATTTTCAATTGCCTCCATCAGATATTTCAGGTCGGCCAATTGCACATGTATTATGGATTTAGATGGTTTTCTTTCGCCCATTCTTCCACCTGATCAATATCGGTCGGAAGCACCAGTTTACCATCTGCGATCAACTGCCTTGTATCATCAAGGATTTTTGTTATATCATCAGGAATCTGTACATCCAGCCCCTCAACATCATAATCACAAATTCCTTCAGGAATGCCGACCGTTTTTGAACCAGGCGTCCAGGTTCCATCTACCAACATTTGAATTTCTTCAACAACAAACAACCATACCTTTTTACATGAAGTACTCAGGCTATGCTTTGGATCTGCCATAGCTAAAGACGTTCCTATCACATATCGATCTTTTTCTTCTGCCGCATAAAATACACCTTGTGTCGAGCTGCCGGCGTTAGCGCTTACAATATCCGCGCCTCTTTCATACATAACCAAAGCCAATTCCTTCGCTGTGGCCGGATCTCCGTAGCCTCCAATATAGTTAGTTAAGACTTCTACGTCTGGGTTGGCATATTTTGCACCTGCAATAAAGCCAGCTGCCTGTCCTCTGGAAGTAGGCGTATCCATTGCAATACAGAATCCCAAAATATTCTCCGGATTACTCAGAGGAAATCTGTCATCCTTTGTTGCCAATCCAGCCAGAACGCCGGAAAGAAAATGCTGATCCGGGTAAGCTGCAGCTAGGCAGTTAATATTATCATAACCGTCTATAGCGGTATCAAGCATACAGAACTTCTGATCCGGATATTCCTCCGCTACCATCTCCAAAGTATCTACCTGATCCGTATTGATGGATATAATAACATCATAATCCCCTGCATCCGCATAGCTTCGCATCTGGATTTCCACCTCGGATACATCCCTGGTTTCTACATAGTCAAAGCTGCATCCAAATTTTTCAACCGCCATCTGGCAGCCCTTATATACCTCATCATTGTATCCGTTATCTCCGAGAGCTCCGAAAATTACAGCAAATTTAATATCACTTCCATCTTTTCCCGTTTCTGTCTCCTGCACTGTTTCATTTTCTTCTTTTACATTTTCAGATGTCTCCGGCTCCGATACCTGAGTCTCTTGATTTTCTGGTGCCTGAGAAGAGCTTGTCTTTCCACAACCGGATAAAAGAGACATACTTAATGAAGCAATCAAAACTCCACACAAAATCTTTTTCATTGAAATTCCTCTTTTCTTAGACCATTTCCAATGCAATTTCCATCATGTTGGTAAAACTGTTCTGTCTCTCCTCTGCAGTTGTCTTTTCTCCGGTAACAATGTGGTCGGACACTGTCAGGATACCCAGTGCATTTTTCCCGGCCGCCGCTGCCACAATGTAGAGGGCTGCTGTCTCCATCTCCACACTTAGGATTCCCATATCCTTCCACTTAAGCTGACAGTCATCTGCCGGATAGAACACATCCGTGGACAGTACATTGCCCACGCGGTAGCCAACCCCCAGCTTTTCTGCGCTTTCTACAGCCCTGCGCAACAGGTCATAAGATGGAATGGCTGAAAATGTGCCTGAAAGATGGAACTGGTTAATATAAGGAGTGTCATAGCAGGCGCCCATGGCAATGATGACATCCTTCAGTTTCAGATCCGGGGCCAGCCCGCCCGTGGTCCCCACACGTATGATATTTTCCACATCATACAGACGATACAGCTCATAGGCATGAACCGCCATGCTGGGTGCACCGATGCCGTGGGCCATTACAGATACAGGTTTTCCCTTATAAGTGCCTGTATAGGCATACATACAGCGTATTTCGTTGATCTTCACCACATTGTCCAGATAATTTTCTGCGATATACTGGGCACGCAGCGGATCTCCGGGCATGAGTACGGTTTTTGCAAATGCTCCCGGCGCAGCTCCAATGTGATGGGTTGGTGCGGTTAATCCCATAAATTGTTCCTCCTCAATTCTTTCATTTGTTTCTGACTCTGTCTATCTCTTTAGTTTTGCCAGATTTTCTATGTATGGAGCACGGATAACGCCGGCCTCTGTGATAATGCCGCTGATCATCTCATTGGGAGTCACATCAAATGCAGGGTAAAGCGCTTCTGTATTTTCTGATGTGATCAGCTGGCCGTTCAGGTGGGTCACTTCGCTTCCCGGCCTGAATTCCACCTCCAGATCCATACCATGCTGTAAGGTAAAGTCAATGGTGTGGGAGGATGTGGCCGTATAGAACGGCACTCCGTTTTCTTTGGCAGCCACAGCGTGCATATAAGTTCCTATCTTATTAATTAAATCCCCGTTGGCAGCCACCCGGTCAGATCCCACTACCACCTTCTGTATCCTGCCCAGCTTCATCAGATATCCTGACATATCATCTGTGATCAGCGTATGAGGAATCCCGAATTTCTCCAATTCATAGGCAGTGATCCTGGCTCCCTGCAGATACGGCCTTGTCTCACAGGTAAAGACATGGATCTTCTTACCCTGTAAAAATGCGGTCCTGATAACGGAAAGCGCCCTTCCGCCGAATCCGGAACCGGCCAGTGCACCGGAATGACAGTGGGTGAGAATCGTATCCCCATCCTCGATCAGCTCTGCACCGTTCTTTCCCAGCTGCCGCTCGAACGCCAGCTGCTCTTCCAGGATATCACATGCCCTGTCCTCAAACAGTTCCATGAACCCGCTGTCAGGACAATTCTTCACAAAGGCGATCAGACCGTCCACTGTCTTCATTAAATTAACTGCTGTCGGCCTTGTAGCCTTCAGTTCCAAGCCTGACTGTATGACCGCACCGCGGTCACCTCTGGTATTCATGGCTTCCAGAAGCATTCCATACACGCCTGCGATTCCGATTGCCCCTGAACCTCTGATGGACATTACTTTGATCGCTTCGGCAAGCTGGCTTACCTTCCGCAGTTCCACCACCGGTGCCTCCTTAGGCAGCTTCAGCTGATCCACCATACACAGGTGATCCTCCTCTGCCCAGATAGGCAATAACAGGCCTTCCCCTTTCCATTCCTGTGTTAATTGCTCTAATCTTTTCAATGTTTTCTCCTATCTGATCCTTTCGTTTACTTCCGCTTTCTTAATGTTTTATCCCCGGGACATCACACCTGAAAAAGTTCCCTGAATTTGTCCCTGTTTACCGCTACCTGCACCTGGATGCAAGCCTGTTTAGCAGTCTGCTCAATCAGATCAACCACGTTGTAGGCCGCTTCCAGAGATGGACCCACCGCGCATACGCCATGTTCCTTCATCAGAATCCCCTTGCTTTCCGGATGATCCCGGAATGCATCGATCACATACCGGCGCAGATCTTCACTGCCCGCAGGAGCTGATTCGATAAACGGCACATGACCCACAACTTTTCTGGCTGTAACTGATGTGAAGGGAAGTTCAATATTATTGTTGGCCAGCGCGATCGAATAATTTGGATGGCAGTGGATAAAGGCGTTCATTTCAGGACGAAGTTTGAGAACACCTAAATGGAAACCCGCTTCTTTGGACGGCTTGCCGTCTCCATATACCACATTGCCCTCCATGTCCACAATCAGAACATCTGCGTCTGTCATGACCCGCATGTTCACTGCAGTCTTCTTGATCGCGACTAATTCTGTTCCCGGCACACGGCAGCTTAAGTTGCCCCCTGATGCCTGAGTATACCCTTTTTCATAAATATAATGGCAGAATTCTGCCACTTCCTGTCGGACCGCTCTAAAATCCATCTATTTTCTCCTCCTGTTTTTTCATCTCGTTGGACGTCCAACCACTCGTGTTAATGTTATGATAACATAGCAATTTTGCTATGTCAATTGTATGGTTTATATTAAAAGTTATTGATACTTTTAGTTGTTTTTCACAAATAAACTCCCATTTTTTTCCATCTCTTTCATGCACTCTATCTTGACAAATGATTCTTTTCTACGTTATACTCAAAATGCGGTGATCACCGCGATATCATTCAAAGGAGTATGAAATTCATGAAGCTGACAAACAAAACCCTGTCCGCACAGGTTAAAGAAGCGGTATCCGATATGATCCGTAAATCTGAGTTTATGGATAAACTGCCTTCCGAACAGGATCTGGCCGCTCAATTAGGGGTCAGCAGAAATACAGTCCGGGAAGCATTGAAAGGACTTGAGAATGAAGGCCTGGTCATATCCCGCCACGGGATCGGCACGTTTGTTACACGCTATAACGGCAGCGAAAATATCCGTTACAATATCTCAGCTTTGGACAGCACCACAAAGATCATCTCGGAACACGGCTATGTGCCCGGTACCCAGAGTGTGTTTGTGGATGTACGTATGGCCGGCCCTGAGATATCCAAACGCCTGGGCAGCGATACCCCTGTGAAGATTCTCTACATTGAGCGTGTCAGGACTGCCGATGACACTCCCATCGTATTTGTGGAAGACTACATACCATATGTGGATGGAATGCTGGAGGATTTCTCCTCCCATGCCATACCGTCCCTATTCCAATTCATCAACCGCTATGCACCGGTCTCCTTTGCAAACTGCTCGATTCACGCGGTGCTCAGCGACAAACGCCAGATGGATAAGCTGTCCCTGACAGATCCGAAAGCGCTGCTTTTGCTGCAGCAGATCCACTATTCCTCCAAGGGAAATCCCATCTTTTATTCTGACAGTTATTTCATCACCGAGAAACTGGAATTCAACCTGATCCGGCGGTGCGTGGAATAGACACGGATGAGAGGTCCGGATTAAAAGCAAATGCCGGATTTTTTATTTTGTATATTGACAGTGCGGATTTTTTTTGCTAGATTGGTGGTAGGACGACCACCGTGTTAGATATTTTAAGAGACGTTAAGGAAACTTGGAGTCCCCCATGCAGGGGGGCTCTCATCATGGAGAGAGGGTTACATATGACGAACTATCTTTATCTACAAAGTATGCTTCAAACAGGTCCTGAACTGGCTGAGAAGGCCAGGTCCTTATTCCAGTATCTTTCTGAAAAAACAGGTGATCAATTTGTATCGGCACCCGCAGAAGCTCTCACAAGAGAGCCTGTCTCTATCGTTTACGTGGCTTCCGGCGGTACGGCGGGTGCTTTTAAAAATGCCCTGCCCTATCTAAAGGAACCTATTATCATCATTACCAGCGGGAGCGACAATTCCCTGTCCGCATCCATGGAAATGATGACCTATCTGGCAAACCACAAGATAAAGGGAAGGCTTCTCCACGGCACGCAGGAGGAACTGGCTTCTGACTTTGAACATGTCATGCGTGCCGCAAACGCGAAACATTCCCTTCAGGGAATGCGGCTGGGCCTGATGGGCGCTCCCTCAGACTGGCTGATCTCCACGGATGTGGATTATGATGCCCTTGCTGAGAAAACCGGCATTCAGGTTGTAGAGATCGGAATGCCTGAACTTCTGGAAGAGATTGCAAAGAAATCCTATCCGGACAATGATTCCTGCCGTGCCCTTCTGGCGCAGGATTTTGATAAGGATCAGATCACACAGGCGCTGGAGATCTATGGCGCTTTCAAACGTCTGGTGGAACGGTATGACCTGGACGGTTTTACCGTACGCTGTTTTGATCTGCTCACAGCGGTAAAAAATACAGGATGCCTGGGCCTGGCCCTTTTGAATCAGGAAGGTATCTACAGCGGATGCGAGGGTGACCTGCCTTCCCTGATCTCCATGGCAATCCTCGGTCAGATCTCAGGGCAGCCCGTATTCCAGTGCAATCCCTCCCGTGTGGACAGACACAAGGATGAAATCATATTTGCCCACTGCACATTGCCGTTAAATATGCCGGTGCGCTACCATCTGGACACCCATTTTGAGTCAGGGATCGGTGTGGCCGTGGCTGGAGATATTCCCAGCGGCAAGGCAACTGTATTCAAGGCAACCGGACTGCTGGAGCGCTGCTTTATCTCCGGTGCGCAGATTGAGGAGAGCCTTCACGAATGTAATCTCTGCCGCAGCCAGATACGTCTGCACTGTGACGCAGGAACCGGCCATTTCCTGAATACCCCTGTGGGCAACCACTATCTTGTATGCATGGGCGACTGGTCCGAGAGTCTCCGTGAATTTTTCACAATGTTTTAAGGCTGTTATACGACCATTTTAAGACTAGAGCGCATTAAAAAATTGCTTTCCGTCAGATGTGCGTCACACTTTGTGAGAGATTTGACTCCGGGATCTGTCCCCATAGGAACTTCCCGATTTTGGAGGAACGTAATATGATACTTGCCAATGGCAGACGAATACAATTTCACAATGCGGATATCACCTTTCAACGAGGTGATATCCGCATTCTCAATCATCAAATCGCAGAAGTGGGCACCCGCCTGACTCCTGCTCCGGGAGAGACCTATATGGATCTTAAGGGTGACTATGTGCTTCCCGGAATGGTAAACAGCCACTCCCATTCCTACACCAATCTCCTGCGGGGCACATCATACGGGGAGCCGCTGGAGATCTGGTCCTCAGACACGGTTGCATTGGGCGGCCTGCTCTCAGAGGAGGACATGGTTCTCTCCACCTCTCTGGGTATCTGCGAAATGCTTCACAGCGGGGTCACCTCCTGTGTGGATCACCTGCCCCATCTGTCCACGGCAGCAGCTGCCGCCGCTGTCTATCAGTCCAGTGGATTCAGGGCTGCTCTGGCACCCATGATGCATAACAAAAAAGACAGCCAGATCTTATGCGGTCTGACACCGCCTGTTTCAGCAGTCCCTTCCCCCTCCCCCTTTTTGCCGGTCCCTGCATATATGGAATACTACGAGGATTTTATAAAGCGGTTTCACCATCCAGAGGGAACGGTCCAAGTAATGGCCGGCATCAATTCTCCCCAGCGGGCAGACGAGTCCCTTCTGAATGCGGCCTCTGATCTGGCTGCCAGACACGGACTTGGCATCCACTGCCATCTTTTAGAGACCCGCTGGCAGCAGGCTTCTGCCAGGGAAAGCGGGATCTCCCCGGTCTTTCTTATGGACCGCTGCGGCCTGCTCACCCAAAAAACCTCCCTTGCCCACTGTGTGTGGCTGGATGATGAGGAGATAGCCCTTGTGGCCCAACGGGGATCCATACCAGTTTCCAACCCGGCCAGCAACCTTTTCCTGGGCAGCGGCGTTTTCCCTCTTAACAAGTGGATGGACTTCCATGTCCTGCCCGCTCTGGGATCAGACGGCGTAAACTGCGGCACGGATCACAGCATTCAGGAGATACTGCGCCTGTTTCTCCTCCTCCAGCGGGGACAGACCCCTGATTACCGCAGATGGCCGGGAGCAGCCGATGCTTACCGCATGGCAACGACCCGGGGACTGCAGGTTCTTGGAAAAGCATCCTCGCCATCTGAACGCAGGGATACCCAAAGCAGTCCCATCCAAACAGGCATGGACGC
The DNA here is from genome assembly GCF_040545455.1 of Enterocloster citroniae. Lineage (NCBI taxonomy): Bacteria > Bacillati > Bacillota > Clostridia > Lachnospirales > Lachnospiraceae > Enterocloster > Enterocloster citroniae. Next base: position 208,036 of record NZ_JBEPLZ010000008.1, read on the forward strand.
TGATCTTGTGATCATTGACCAAACATCCTTACTGCCTGTTTCCGATTCTGCCATTGCCAACCAGCTGCTGTTCCACAACCATCTACAGGCAAAACACGTGCTGATCCACGGCAGGTTTGTTCTGGAATCAGGCGTTGTCACCTGTCTGGATGAAAAAGGGCTCCGGGCAGAGACCGTAAAACGCCTTCCCTATCTGGCCGGACGCTATGATGAGGCGCTGAAAAAGGCCGGGATGGAGAAGCCCCTGTTCCGGCAAGGTTATGGAAGAATCTGGAACCTAGAAGAAGAATAATCCTTGAATACTTCCCTCCGGTCCGATAGATGTGGTATTTTTCCCCCACAGGTAATATAATAGAAACACCAAATGTAAAAAGGAGGAGTTGTATGAAAATCCGTAAACGAATCTTCGCAGGTCTGGGAGCAGCTGCCCTGGCAATGATGATGTCATTTCCCGCCCTGGCATCCGGATGGCAGCAGAATGACTCAGGCTACTGGTATGAACGGGAAGACAAGTCATATCCGGCCGGTACATGGGAACTGATCCAGGGGAAGTGGTATCTCTTTGACCAGAATGGGTACATGCTGACAGGATGGCGGCAGGTAAACGGTATCTGGTACTATCTTGACCCAAACGGCGCCATGGTAAGCAACACCACCCTGACCATTGACGGTGTGCCTTACACCTTTGACAGCAATGGCGCCATGGTGGAGAATACCCTTGGTGAAGTGACTCTCGGCCGCTGGGAAGGTTCTGTCTTTATCAATGACTGGTCTAATATCCGGCTTACCCTGCCCCAGGGATTCATTAATTTTGACTCTGATTTCATGACTGATTTCTCAGATTCCGAAGCTGTGGTGGACATGCTGTCCATGAAAAACAAGAACTGTGCTGTCATGGTCTTTTACACAGTCAACACAGACGGGGATGATATGGACCAGATGACAGCTTTCCTGAACATGTTCTATGGCGGCTCCACTGATATGGACGGCCTGGGGAGGATCGATACCGTTAAAGTGGGTGACCTTGAATATCTCCGGTGCTTTTTTTCAGCCTCCCAGGAGGATCCCCAAACCGGCTACCTGTATATACGCAACCTTGGCAGCCACTACAGCGTGATCGCCACCATATCGGACACGGACAATCTGCCTGTCATCGATTCCGTCCTGTCCACCCTGACAACGGCCCATTAACCTTGCGCCAATCTTTTCACCATCTTTATCCTATATTCATTTGTTATTCATAATCATTTGATACATTATATAGTGTATAAAGCTTAATTGCTTTTTCATTATTCTTTTTCATCGGGACCGGCGGAAACTGCCGGTCCCATTTTGTTACTTTCCCCGTTCTTCCTGTATCTTTTTCCAAATAACTTCAAACTCATCCGGAGCCGGCTTGGGAACGGCATCATCCGGGATGTGTTCCTTGGCCCATTCATATTCTCTTAAAAGTTCCTCTTCGTCAGGTTCCTCCGGTGGTTTGTCCTTTTGTTTTTTCTCCATGGCCTATATCCTCCTTATACAGCCATTGTACGACTTTAAACCGGAAAGTGTATGTGGTATATTATGGTATTTATTATGTAAACCGCCGGGAGAGTCATTAATGTCCTTACTCGGGCAGCCGGGAGGGAGGGCCATTCGTTCTGAATCTTGACAGAAAGGATGGTTGCTTATGAGTACATATGAGGAGTTTCAGCTTATATTAGGCGTTGCCTTATTAATCATTGCAATCCTGAACATAAAAAATAAGTAAGCCGCCCTGTTCCTTGGCCGGATGGGCGACTTACTATATTCAGCCCATTGCAAATTCAATTAAACAGGCATCAAAAAACCTCGTAAAACCAATGTTTACGAGGTTATATAAATATATTAAGCAATTTTGGACTTAGCCAGTTCAGCTAACTTTGCAAATCCCTCTGCATCATTGATAGCCATATCGGACAGAACCTTACGGTTTAAATCCACCTCAGCCAGCTTTAAGCCGTACATGAACTTGCTGTAGGACAGACCATTGATACGGGCTGCTGCGTTGATACGGGCAATCCACAGCTGTCTGAACTGTCTCTTTCTCTCTTTTCTGCCTGCGTAGGAGCTGGTCAGCGCACGCATAACGGACTGCTTTGCTACTCTATACTGTTTGGAACGGGCGCCTCTGTAGCCCTTTGCCATCTTTAAGACTCTATTGTGTTTCTTCTTTGCATTTAAACCGCCTTTAACTCTTGCCATCGGTATTTCCTCCTTCTACAATTCAACTTACAGATATGGTAAAATCTTCTTCATTACCTTTGAGTTGGTAGCATCGGTAACGATATCTTTTCTAAGATTTCTCTTTCTCTTAGTGGACTTCTTAGTTAAGATGTGAGACTTGTAAGCTTTATTGCGGACTAACTTACCGGTTCCTGTCTTTTTAAAGCGTTTTGCTGCTGCTCTGCTGGTTTTTAACTTTGGCATTTTAATTTCCTCCTTAAAACTTTCTATTTTAACGTTTTGCAGTTAAAAACATTACCATGCTTCTTCCTTCTACTTTGGAGGGCTTATCGACCACTGCAATATCTTTAAGACTCTCAGCGAAATCATCCAAAATATACTTGGACTTGAACATATGGGCCATCTCACGGCCACGGAAACGAAGGGTTACCTTCACTTTGTCGCCCTTTTCCAGAAACTTTCTGGCAGCCCCTACTTTGGTATTCAGGTCATTGGTATCAATGTTGGGGGACAAACGAACTTCCTTTATTTCGATTACCTTCTGTTTTTTCTTGGCTTCTTTTTCTTTGCGTGCCAGTTCATAACGGTATTTCCCGTAGTCGATAATCTTACATACCGGCGGCTTCGCGGTAGGTGCGATCTTAACCAGGTCCAGTTCTGCTTCCTGAGCCATCTTCATCGCATCCTTCAAAGGCAAAATGCCTAACTGCTCTCCGTCTTCACCAATCAGTCGTACTTCTTTATCCCTGATTTGTTCGTTAATCATTAAATCGCTAATAGTCGTACACCTCCATAATAATTCATAATGTTTAGGAATCAGCACACCCCGGCTTCGCTCCCCAGGGCAAAAAATAAAGCGGACAGTCAAACCATCCACTCTAACACACATAAAATCATCTGCTGCTCCATCTCCCACAAGGGAAATGCCACAGCACATCATTCCATCTATGAACCCAGGTCACTTACTCGTGCCAGGGTGAGGCGGATACCTGCTTTCCTGTCAGTCGTTCTCACAACTTATATTACATTACTATATTTGAGGAGATTTGTCAACTGTTTTTTTGAAATTACATTTACTAAAGCATACACCTTAAAGCATACACAGAAGAAACGGGCTTAATACGCCCGTTTCACGATCTCCTCCATATGGATCTGAGCCTCATGCCGTATCCTCTCCTCGTCCAGGGTGAGGACCTCCCTGTTTTTCATGACGATCCTTCCATTGATAATGGAGTCCGTCACATCATGTCCATTGGCCGCCTCCACAATGGTGTTAATAAGGTTCTGTGTCGGGGTCAGGTGGGGCTGGTCAATATTCAAAAGGATCACATCCGCTTTTTTTCCTTCCTCCACGGTTCCCAGGACATCTTTCTTTCCCAGGGCGCAGGCTCCGCCCAAGGTCGCCATTTTCAAAAGGGTGGGGCAGGGCATGACCACCGGATTAAAGGAGGGAGGCAATTGGCAGGGAAATGAAAATGGTCCCCAGGTTGCCGAACTCCTGAAGGATCAGCGCCGGGCCAACGGCTGCCAGCTTTGCCAGGTTGGCTCCTGCGGAAACTCCCATCTTGGCCATAAAGGGTGCCAGTGCCGCCAGCACCAGGCTGCCTCCCAGTTTGGACTCTCCCTGATTAAACAGCCTGATGGCATCCGGCCCCAGGATTCCCCCAAGTTTCTTCTTAATTCAAGATAAATTGTAACGGTTCAGGACATCCGGTGTGAAACCGGGTGCAAAAACTGTTACGATAAATCCATCATATCACAAGCCTGCAATGTGCTGTAGACAGAAAAAAACGATGGAAACCCATCGTTTTTACTGATACTCCCGCCTATAAAGACTTACCTTGTCCGCCAGGCCCCGCACACAGCCGTGTATAGCGCTGCAGCGGCCGCGTAGTTCCTGCATCATTTGGCCTTTGCTCTGCTCTGCCAGGAAAATGATCCCCAGGTCTGCCAGCCCCTTCTCCACCTGCTCAAACACCTCAGATGTCTTACTCTCCCGAAAACCAACGTGATATTCCTCTGCCTCCACTGACTTAAGGATGGACACAAAGGGATCCATCCCGCAGATATGGTGCTGGGCGGATACATAGAGCCCGTGGTTATTTTCCTTCCTGCCCTCATACCGCTCATCCAGATAGTACAGGCGGTTTAAGATCCCCTTAAACTCAATGAGAAGCTGCAAACAAGCGCTTGGCCGCCTCACTGATCGAGCCAGAGTCAGCCACCGCAACAAAATACTTCATCTGCTGTAATGTCATAATCCCTTATCTCCCCTTGTCCTTTTCCTTCCCCTCCGCCCGTCCCACATGGAAACAGGGGATACCCCTGAGCCACGGCATCCCCTGCATCCCTATCTTGCCTTAAATGTATTGCACTTTGTCTCTGCACAATCACAGGCCCCATCCCCGCTGATGTCAATGCGCTCAGCAGAACAGCGGTGCTCCTCATTGTAGACACATTTAACAGCATCACATGCGATCTCAAGCCTTGTCTCAGGAGTCTTGAACAGGTTGGTAAACCTGGCGCCCTTGTTTTCGTCAAAGCTTGCACAGCATGTCTGTTCGGATGATTTAGCCTTGTTTCCGTCCACGGCAATGGCAGCTTTACAGCAGCAGTTGTCCGCATTGTGCACACAGTTCTTTACACTACATTCCAGCTTAGTCATAATCCCATTCTCCTTTTCACCGTTTAAAAATTTAAAGGAACCTTTGCCTTAAAAACAGGCACAGGTGCTTAACGCACAGAGATAGTATGTACTAAGTTATAATTTTTGATTCATGGTGCGAAGGGCTTCAATGCAGCTTCCCTCCGTGCCGTCCATGGCGTAAAGCTCGCCCTGGGTCACAAAGGTAAACACCTGGATATCATCTACATAAACCGTTCCGCCTTTTGCCTCAATAGAGAAATCAGCCGCATGGCAGTTGGTAAAATTAATATCCACGATCCTGTTTTTTCCAACCTCCACGGTCCTGGTCTGGGTTCCTGCGCGGATGGTCAGTTTACATTTCCTGTCTCCTTCTACCTTAAAACGCACATGGGTATCATCTCCCGTGTTTCCCGTCATACGGTTGCCGATATTCTGCTGGATTCCTGATCCGTCCTTGAGCATAGCCATCTTGTTTCCGTCCCGTTCCGCCACGGAACTGTCTCCGAAAAACCGCCAGCCCTCCTGTCCCAGGCCAAACTGGGCATTATAAAGTTTGTTGTCCCCGTAATCCCGATAGGTCCATATCCCATAACCCATGGTCATATTTTTTAAAACAGGCACCACGCCTTCCAGGTACAGGGCCTTCTGGTCGTCACGCAGCTGGGCATTGTGCTCAAATCCCACGGTGTTATCCGTGAACAGGAACTGGTCCACATAGATGGGCTTTCCTCCGCTATACACATGAAGCCGGTTCAGGAATACAGGGATCTTATCCAGGGCTTCCTCTGCGGTGACCCGCTCATGTTCATTGATAAATCCCATGGGCAGGCTGTACATGGTGCTTGTGTACGCCGCATCCCCGGAAGGAAAGGTGGAGGAATGCATAAATCCCTCCTGACTCCCGTCCCCGTGGTCCACCGGGTCCACATCCAGCCTTACCTCCATGGAAAGGCCGGGGAATACGGTCTGGCTCTCAGCCATAAGGTCATTTAAAAACTGGTCGTAAAACTCATAAAACACCTTTCTTGCATAGGAATCCTTTTCAGGAAAATACAGGTCGTCATAGGATTCCAGGGAGTGGTCATACATTTCCTCCAGTTCTTCCAAGGTGTAGTTTTGCTCCGCATAGTCCGTATAACCGCACTGACGGGCCATTTTCTTACCGCTGCTTCCCTTTCCCAGGGATGCGCTGCTGTCGGTAAAATTCCAGAAATCCTCCCAGGTGAGAAAGCCACCGCAAAAATTTTCATGGGACACGGCCCGCTCGTAAAGGCGTCCCACATATTCCAGCCAGGCAGACCGCATGTTCTTGTCATACATTAGTCCCCTGTAGCGGTTCAGCACATTGTCGCTGCCATAATAATCCCAGGTATAACCTACCCGCAGCATAACGCTCAGATCCTGGTCTGCAGCAGTCTCCATGACCCGGTCCAGCTTGTCCCATGCATAATCATTATAGGTACAGGGTGCGGTTTCCGGCTGAAACTCCCTCCAGGGCACTACCAGTATGATATTGTTAAAACCGTCAGCCGCAATCCGGGCCAGTTCCTCCTCCATGTGGATGCTCTCACTGTTCCAGAAATTGATGATCCAGTCATCGGAATAATAAGTGGCTGACTTTAGATATCCCGCTTTCCCCGATGCATGGTCCTCGGCCCTGGCAAATCCTGTGGCAAACAGAAAGGCAGCAGCCCCCAAAGCAGCAGCGGTCCTCAGCATTCCATTTCTCATTGGTCTGTCTTCTCCTTGTTTTGTTTTAACTCCGGCCATACGGTGAAAAGCATGGTGCCAAAACAGGCAACGCCTCCGATAAAGTTGGATATAGGCTCTGCCATCAGTATACCCGTTGTTCCCAGACCAAATACAGTGGGCAGCATCAGGATCAATGGTATCACAATAATCACCTTACGGAAAATGGAAAAAAACACGGCCTTTTTAGATTTCCCCAGTCCTACAAACACGGCCTGTCCCGAGAACTGAAGGGACATCATAAAAAATCCAAAAAAGTATACGCGCATGGCCGGGATACCGGCCTCCACCAGTTCCCCTTCCCTGTTAAAAATACGGATAAAAAATTCAGGACACTCATGGACAAACAGCCACATGATCACCGTATATATGATACAGGCCATGGAGACGAACACAATGGATTTCCTGACCCGTCCATACTCCCCTGCCCCGTAATTAAAGCCCATCACAGGCTGGGAACTGTTGGTCATACCATTGACAGGCATGGAGATCACCTCCCGCACTGAGTTGATCACGGTCATGATCCCCACGTACAGATCCCCGCCAAACCGCTGGAGCATGGCATTGTACATGACCTGGACCGAACTGTTGGTGATGGCCATGGTAAATCCCGACATTCCCAGCCCCACGATACGCAGAATACGTCCGCCCTCCAGCTTCATGGCGGAAGGTCTCAGTTTCAGAATGGCCCTCTTTCCCGTGAGGAAGGTGAGGATCCATATGGCGGATAGGCATTGGGACAAAATGGTTGCCAGGGCAGCTCCCCTGACTCCCATGTGGAATACAAAGATAAAGATGGGATCCAGAATGATATTGGTAATGGCTCCTAACAGTACGGTCATCATCCCCACGGTCCCGAATCCCTGGGAATTGATAAAGCTGTTCATCCCCAGACCGGTCATGACAAAGATATTGCCCAGAAGATAGATGGTTATGTAGGAATCCGCATAGCTGATGGTTGCATCGCTGGCGCCAAACAGGTACAGCATGGGGCGTTTGAATATCAATCCCAGTATGGTGAGAAGGATACCCACTGCCACCATCATCACAAAGGCATTACCCATAATGGCCTCTGCCTCCTTTTTATTGCCCCTTCCCCTCTCAATGGAGCACAGGGGCGCGCCGCCCATACCGAACAGGTTTGCAAAGGCAATGACCATGGAGATGATCGGAAGGCAAAGGCCCAGCCCTGTAAGGGACAGGGTGGCGTTCTCAGGGATCATGCCAATGTAGACCCGGTCCACGATATTGTACAGCACATTGATCAGCTGGGCCAATGTCATGGGAAGGGCCAGCTTCAGGATATTGCTGATCACACTTCCCTTTGAAAAATCATTTTCCTTTTTTGCAGCCTGTGGTTTTTGGCCTTCTTCTATCACATCACTCATTGTTCCACCGCTTTCCTGCCTGCATTTTCCCCGGCTGCTCCTGTTCCCGGTCCAGATCTGCCTGCACATCAATATCCTTTAATTCATTCTCGGAAACCTCCATGGACCACACGTCCATGGGATGTTTCTTCATGATCACGCTGCCACCCTTATCTCCCCGGAGCGACAGCAGTTCCTCCCTGTACAACCGGGAAAATGCTGCAGGATTTCCTCTCTTTCCCATACTGCACACACATCCCATGCCAAAACCGCTTTTTATAAAGCCACGGACAAATTCCGTCAAAGTAGCGCTTTTCATATAGGGCTGGTCAGCCACAAAGAAGAGGAATATATCCCCGTCCTCTCCCCCCGCCTCTGTCCCCAGCCGCAGGGATGCCGTAATCCCCTCATCACTGGCGCCATTGTACACGGTCTCAAGTCCAAGGCGCTCCCCGTCCTCAAGGATCTTCCGGTACTGGCTCACCACCACCAGGCGGACCTGGTGCCCGTCCTCCTGCCTAAGCCTTACGGCCGTTTCCATCAGGCATTCCAGGCCATGGCGGTACAGCGGCTTTCCCTCCAGGGGTACATACAGCTTATTGGCCCCAAACCGTTTTCCAAAACCGGAAGCCATAAAAACAAATGAAAGATTCATATAGATCCCCCCGCACATAGATTTTCATAACCCTTTGTGTATGTCCGGAATATCATACATCTTAAAAAAGGGATGCCGAGACATCCTGGTGGAGTCCCCCCAACGCGATCCCCAAGTCCTCGTTCATTTCCCTGAGCAGCCTGAGTGACACCTCTGCCAGTTTTAGGGTATCGGCCTGGTTAAACACAGGAATGACCGGAATACCCATATATCTGGACCGCAGGGGATTCAGGTACCCATGGAGCATCAGACATCCCAAATCCTCCAGCCCTATGATCCACTGTCCCCCGTCCATGTAATCCCTGCGCCCATGTTCCTCCATGATTTCCAGGGCGAAGTCCAGACGGCAGCACTTGTCAGCGGCAGGGAATCCCAGGGCTGTCAGGCCGCTGACGCACAGGATCATATCCGTATTCCCGGGTATCACCGGTTCTCCCGGCCTGGGCACCTTCAGGGGAAGGCGTTTGGATCCGTCCGCCTCCACCAGGACCAGGTCTGCCTCAGGGCAGATGGACTCATAAAAGTCAGGTTCCAGGGATGAGATCTTTCCTTCCCCTGTCAACCGCCCTGCCACGGCCACGGATTCCCGGTCCAGCATGGACTTCACATCCCTGACCTGCTGTGTAAACACTCCCAGATGCTCCGGCCTGGCCATGTGGGTGGTGGTGGTCACCAGGACCCGGCGGCCCAGTGATGCTCCCTCCCACGCCAGGCGGCGTATGAAGGAGGTCTTTCCCCCCGCGCCGGTAACCGCCATCACATAGGGCAAAGTCCCCTTTTTCCCCATCTGCTCCTCCAGTCCCAATCCGTCCCACAAGCCGGCCGGACAACCCCCTTCTTTTCTTTTATAAGAATAAACATACATACGCACACACCTGACATGCCTTCACAGGCACTCCTTCCGGATCCCGTCATTTTCCTTTTATTGCTCAAATAATCTTATCATAAAATACAATTTAAGGAAAGCCATAAACGCACAAAAACAGCCCGGAGCACACGGATCATCCCTGTATTCCTGGCTGTTTTTCCTATCTCACTGTCAAATTCCCTGTTCTGCTTTTCCTTTATTTCTGACCATCTATTTTACTTTTTAAACCCATTCCCGCAGCCCTCACACTGATCAGTTCCCCGGCAATGCTGATGGCGATCTCCGCCGGTGTCTCTGCGTGGATCTCCGTTCCAATGGGCATGTGGCAGCCTTCGATCTCTTCCCTGGAAAAACCGTCTCCCAGAAGTTTGTCGGTGACCACACGTATCTTGTTCCTGCTTCCCATGATTCCGATATAGCAAGGCTTAAAGGTCATTGCCTGTTTTTGGACATAGTAGTCAAACTGGTGCCCCCTGGTCATTACGCATATATAATCGCAGGGCCTGATCTTAATATAGTCCCCAATTCTCTCCAGATCCCCCACAATGGTGTCCGCCGCTGTTGGAAAAACCTGGGGATTGGCAAATTCCTCCCGGTCATCCATAACCACGCACCTGAACCCCACATGGGTAAGCACGGGAACCAATTCCTGGGCCACATGTCCCCCGCCAAACACATAGACTGTGCCGGCCTGCACCAGGGGCTCCACATAATAGCGGCGTCCTTCTGCTTCCCTTTGAAGTGTGCTGCATCCAAACAGATCCGAATCCGTAAAACGTTCCGGCATATTCATGCCAAGAAGGCCTGTACTCTCGCTGTAAAGTCCCATTTGCCAGCAGGTCTCATCCGTGATATCCAGCAGCAGCCAGCTGTCCTCATCCCTGGAAAGGGCCGTTCGCACATCCGCGCAAAAGCCTGCGAATTCCTTGTTATCCGGACTGATATACTGGAAATAGACCACCACATTTCCCCCGCACACCATGCCGATGTCAGCCACCTGGTTCCTGGTCAGGGTGAATCCCTTTGTGTGGGATGATTTATGTTTTATGGCTTCCACGGCAGTGAGGATAGCCTGGTACTCCACGGCGCCGCCGCCCACGGTACCTTTAATGGTGCCGTCTTTTTTAACCAGCATCCTGGAACCTGCGCCTCTTGGCGTGGAACCTGAGCTGGCAATAATGGTAACCAGCACAGCCTCCTCCCCTTTTGCCAGTACATTTGATAGTTCTTCAAATAATGCTTTCATTTCCCTGCCTCATCCTCCACATAAAAATATTTTTGATACAGCCTTTGTGCATCCTCCATTAATTCCTTCTCCATTTTCAGGAACCGGTCCAGAAAATCCTTTGCCTTGGGCGTAAGCTGGGAAGATCCTCCCTCCGCACCACCGGACTGGGTGATCAATAGAGGGTATCCCAGTTCCCGCTCCGCTGCCTTAAGGATCTTCCAACCCTTGGTATAAGACATATGCATCTGCCTGCAGGCAGTCTGCATGGAACCTGTATGGTCGATCAGAGACAGAAACTGGGCCACGGACGGGCCGAAAAATCCCTCGTCCCTTTCCAGTGTCAGCTGGATCTGGGGATAAATATCCAGCTGTTCGTTCTTCAGATCCCCCCGGGAACAGTCCTCATCCGTTTCCACGGAAAAGATGATCCCCTGGTCTTCCACTGCGATCTCCTCCGCACAGTTGTCCACGTCCACCTGCCTGACCGCCCCTCTTAGTCCCCTGTCTCCTTTATAGCTTAAAAGTTTCCCTATGACATTACTGGATACCAGCACCGGATGGCCGCGCCTTCCCTCAAACACAGGGCAGACCACCGTGGCATCTGATTCCAGCATACGCTTTATAGTTTGGGGCAGAAACAGAGGGAATTTTGCCGGAAGGATAAATACCCGGTCACATAGATCCTCAATGTAGTTTAAACCCATGCAGATGCTGTTATACATCTGTGTATGGTCATATTCCTTGTTGCGCAGGCAGATGACCCGCAGGCCCGCAATATGCTTTTCCACCTCATCCCCATTTTTCCCGGTCACCACCACCACCGGGTCCACTCCTGAGCGCTTTAACGTAATAATGATTCTCCGGATCACCGTGCTGTCCCCAACGGGAAGCATGGGTGAAAAGGTACTCAGAGAACTTTTGTGTCCCGCTGCAACTACCACTGCTCCTGTCTTCATCTTTCCCTCCGATTGAGACTCCCACCTTTTCAGTTGGTGAGTAATAATCCTCTTTTACTCCAGATTTCCTGTAAGCAGAAGCAATGCAGATGGCTCCACACGTAGCCATGCCGGAACCAGTCCTGCCGTGTTATGGGTGTGGATATCCTTTTCCTTTTTCCACCACAGACCATTGTCCAGGGTAACATACCATTCAAAGGGCATCTCAGAAATACTGGGTGTTCCCACCCGTATCAAATTTCCGTTCTGCGCCTGCTTCCATGTGTCCGCCTCTCCGTCTGAGAGGGGTTCAAAGTCATGGGCCCTGATGCCCACTGCCGTGATCGTGTCATCCACCTTTCTATCGGTCACCAACTCCAGTCCTCCCCAGTCCAGGGCCTTGATGCGCCGATCGCCCAGGCGTTCAATTCTGGAAATGTTCTTACAGCCCGTGAGCCTGGCTGCCTGACATGTGACCGGCTCCTGGAAAATATCCCTGGTACGCCCCCCTGACAGAACCCGCCCCCGATCCAGCAGCAGCAGGTTGTCGCAAAGCTGGTAGGCCTCGTCCCTGTCATGGGTCACCATCACGGTCACACCATCATAATCGAGGATCACCTTGGCCAGCTCAAGCCTGAGCCCTTCCCTCAGATATGTGTCCATGGCGGAAAACGGCTCGTCCAGCAACAGCACCTCCGGTTCATAGGCAAGGATCCTGGCCAGCGCCACGCGCTGCTGCTGTCCGCCGGACAGCTGGGACGGGTACCGCCTCTCCAGTCCCTCCAGACGAAACCGGCTGATCATCTCCCTGACTTTATCTCCTTTTTCCGAGACCGTAAGGGGCTGACGTTTTCTGGCTTCCGACAGCCTGCCGCCTGTTGCATTCAGCCCTGTTGCAATGTTCTGCTCCACTGTCATATTGGGAAACAAGGCATAATTCTGAAACAGATAACCCACACGCCGTACCTGTGGCTTTTGGTTTACCTTCAGTGACGAATCATAGAGCACTCTTCCCCCGGCAGCCTCGCCCTGGGCATACTGGATGGCGATCCGGCCTGAGTCCGGCCTGACAATTCCTGCAATGGACTTTAATGTCATACTCTTGCCGCATCCCGATGGCCCCAGAATTCCCAGGCATCCCTTACCGGCCTCAAATTCCATATCCAGGCTGAACTCTTTCAGCTTCTTCTTTATATTCACTCCCAATCGGAGATTATGTTCTGAACTCACGATCATGTCTTATACCCTCCTGCTCCCGGTCCTGAGAGCCGCCCAGTTCATCAGTATGACTGAGATAAATGCAATTACCACGATAATTGCCACATATCTGTAAGCCGCGTCCATGTTGCCCGCCGCCACCTCTGAATAAACCGCCATTGGCAGGGTCCTTGTCTTACCTGCAATATTGCCCGCGATCATAGCTGTTGCACCGAATTCACCCAGACCTCTTGCAAATGCCAGCACGCCGCCGCTGACCACTCCGGGCACTGCGTTGGCGATCAGTACCTTCCAGAAAATACTCCACTCACTCATCCCCAGGGTTCTGGCCGCGGCCACCAGGTTTTGGTCCACCTGTTCAAAGGCGCCTCTGGCTGAGCGGTACATAAGCGGAAAGGACATGACAACCGCTGCGATCACGGTCGCCGCCCAGGAAAATGCGATCTTAATACTGAAATATTCTATGAAAAACTGTCCGATGGGCCGTTTGACCCCAAAAATATAGAGCAGGAAGAAACCGGCCACAGTTGGAGGCAGCACCAGGGGAAGAGTCAGCACTCCGTCCCAGAACAGCCTCCAAGCCTCATTCTTCATGCTCACCACTGCCCAGGCAGCAAAAATCCCGAGGAAAAATGTTATGAAAATAGACAGACCGGCTGTCTTCATTGAAATCAGTATGGGTGACCAATCCATATACGTACCCTCTTTCCCATTCTCATACCTGCCCGGCCGCCCTTTTCATGGGAGCCGGCCGGGCAGGAAGCTTATCAGATTCATCAAATCCGCTTATTCACCCTTGGTAAATCCGTATGCCTCAAATACTTTCATTGCTTCATCTGTCTTTAAGAACTCTACAAAATTCTTAGCCTGCTCCTCATGAGCGGTGTTCTTTACCACTGCCACCGGATAGATTACCTTTTTTGCAAGGCTGCCTTCCGGAGCCTCTGCAACCACCTCAACTTTGTCTGCCATGCTTGCCGCGTCTGTGGCGTACACAATACCTGCATCAGCGCTGGCTGCGGCCACCTGGTTCAGCACTTCCGTCACATTGGTTCCAAGGCTTACCTTATCCTGAATTTTATCCCAAATTCCCAGATTCGTCAACGCTTCTTCCGCATACTGTCCTGCCGGAACACTGGCCGGATCTCCCAGGGCAATGCTCTCTGCATTTTCAATGTCCTCAAACTTGGCAAGCTTGGAGTCACTTCCTGTGGGTACGATCAGCACGATCTTATTTTCCAAAAGATTGGTTATGGTGTCCGAAGCGATCATTCCCTCCTCATCCAGGGCAGTCATCTGCTTGGTGGCAGCTGACATGAACACATCTGCCTCCAGTCCCTCTTCAATCTGTGTCTGAAGTTTGCCTGAACTGTCATAGGTACCCTTTACGGTAACGCCGGGATATTTACCCTGGAACATGGGGATCAGTTCTTCCTCATAGGCATTTTTCAGGCTGGCTGCTGCTGCCACCAGGATTTCCGTCTCTTCACCAGCTGCCTGGGCTGCCTCGGTTGTTGCTTCAGTCTCCGCTGCTGTGGTCTCTGCTTCAGTCTCCGCCGCTGTGGTTGCCGCCTCAGTGGGGGCTGCTGTGGGGGCGTCTGTGGGGGCGGCTCCTCCCGATGCCCCGCATCCTGCCAGTACAGTTGCCGCCATCATGGCTGCCATCATCATGGAAATGTGTTTTTTCATAATCTTCTGCTCCTTTTTATTTGATCTATTGTAAACGGATCATATTCGTTCCGTTATACTCATATAGCTATATCGAAGTTCAAACAAATACCCGCCTTGAACAGGCGGGCCTGTTACGCCATATCTTTGCAGCGATCTGTTCTGCTATGGCTTTCCCTCCAGGATTCTCCCGGCTACTTCCTGGCGCACTCGGATGCGCTTCCTCTTAAAATCTTGATCCCGTGCTCCAGGGAGTCCATAATAAATCCAAGGCTTTCCCTTACCGCCTTGGGACTGCCCGGCAGGTTTACGATCAACGTCCTGCCCCTGATAACGGATACGCCTCTGCTGAGCATGGCACGGTCTGTTATCTGCAGTGATTTAAAGCGGATGGCCTCCGCAATTCCGGGAGCATTCCGGTCGGCAATTGCCAGGGTGGCTTCCGGTGTCTGGTCCCTCAGGGAAAAGCCGGTTCCTCCGCTTGTAAGTATCAGGTCCAGCTGGCGTCCATCGGACAGACGGATCAACTGAGTCTTAAGAAGTGCTGGTTCATCAGGGATCAGCAGGGTTTCAACCACCTCATATCCCGCCTGCTCCAGCATTTCCTTTGCCGCGGGACCGCTCTCATCCTTTCTCTCCCCTCTGGCTCCCTTGTCGCTGAGGGTTATGATCGCTGCGGTCAGCGGACGGTCCTGGGCCGGCAGTCCCATACGCATCACATCTCCGGGGCGGATGATCCCTTCCTTTACAACTTTGGCAAACACGCCTTCCTTCGGCATGATACACTCGCCCATGCGCTTGTATATGGCGCAGTGGCTGTGACATTCCTTGCCGATCTGGGTCATCACAAGTTCAGCGCTTCCCGCATACAGCCTGGTCCCCACTGGAAGTGATCTGAAATCCAATCCTTCCACCACCAGGTTTTCTCCAAAAGCACCGTCCCCTACATTGGCCCCTCTCTCGTTAAATGCTTTTACCTTGTCATAGGAGAGAAGGCTTACCTGGCGGTGCCAGTTGCCTCCGTGGGCATCCCCCTCTATTCCAAAATCCACCAGAAAATGGCCTTCCTCAATGGCCCTTTTCTCGATTCCTCTCACGTCACTGATGCATATGGCCTTTACCACGCCTGTGGGAAGTCCTTCCTCCCCCCCTGCCGGCTGTCCTGCCGCAAAACATTCCCTGTTTTCTATCCTATCATCCATAACCCTTGCTTAACCTCCAATGGAAATCATATTATGCGATTCCGTAATCTGTCCCGGGCGCTCAAAACAGTGGGCGGCGGGCTTATGTTCTATGGCCTGTCTCATGGCATAGGACAGGCACTTTTGCAGCATCTCATCATCCGGACAGTCCTTAAGGGGCCAGCGGTAATGGCCTTCCCCCTCCGGCATATCCATCCCCTCCCGCAGGATCGCGCGAAGGTCGGTCCCGTCCTCATAGCACAGACAGGTCTTTAAATATCCCTGGGAGGTCAGGCGGATCCGGTTACAGTCATTACAGAACTTTCCATGGATGGCGCTGATCAGCCCTACACTGCCCAGTGCCCCCGGTATCCTGTAATAAACGGCAGGTCCGTACCCATGCTGCCTGTGGTCTTCCTCCAGGCCGGGATATTCCCTGTACATTTCCTCCAACAGGTCTTTGTGATTCATTGTCTTAAACTGTTTTCCGTATCCAATGGGCATCATCTCTATGAAACGCACGTCAATGGGATACCTTCCGGTAAGGTCCACCATCTGTTTCCAGCCGGTGCTGCCTGAGACAGCTGCCGGTTCCCCGGATTCATCCATAGAACTAAAATCAATGGAAACAGCGTTGATCTTCACCGGAACCGGCTGCCCGGCCGCCAGTTCCATTGTCTCCATCACCCTGCCCAGACAGTCAAATCCGGTGATCTTCTTATACAAAAACGGATCCAGTGTATCCAGGCTGATATTGATCCCATCGATCCCAGCCTCCAGCAGGGGGGCCAGACAGCGGTCCAGCAGCACCCCGTTGGTGGTGATAGTCACCTTCTCGATCCCAGGAATGGATTTTAACATCTTTACCAGCTGGCAGCAGTCCCTGCGGACCAATGGTTCTCCGCCGGTAACCTTAATACGGCTGATACCCAGCCTGGCCGCGCATATTGCAACAGCCTCGATCTCCTCCAAGGTCAGAATCTCCCTGCGGGCCAGACATTCCACCCCGTCAGGCATACAGTACCTGCACCGCAGATTGCACCGGTCCGTGATGGATATCCTCATATAGTCAATGGATCTTCCAAATGAATCCTTCATACTGAATCCCTCCCATTCCTACATCTCTGTCCTGGGATTGTGGAAGTCCCCGCTCTTGCCGCCGGATTTGCGGTCCAGATAAATAGTTCCTAGTTCCATGGTCTTATCCACTGCCTTACACATATCATAAATGGTAAGAAGGGCTACTGTTACGCCTGTAAGGGCCTCCATTTCCACTCCTGTCTTTCCCGTGGTCCTGGCAGTGCAGGATGCCTGGATCTCGCAGTTCTCCTCCACAATTGTAAAATCAATGGAGAGTTTTGTCAGATTCAGGATATGGCACAGAGGGATCAGGTCAGAGGTGCGCTTGGCGCCCATGATCCCCGCCACTCTGGCAACTCCCAGCACATCCCCTTTTGCCATGGTGCCCTCCACAACCTTTTTCAGGCACTCACTGCTCATGAAAATGCTTCCCTTTGCCACGGCCTCCCGCTTTGTATCCGCCTTCTCTCCCACATCTACCATAAGGGCGTTGCCCTGTTCATCAAAATGCGTAAATTCCATTCTGTCCATTTCCTCCCTACAGCCCTTTGCCGAATCCGCAGTTGGGGAATGTACAGACAGGGCAGTTAAGGCACAAGCCGCCCTGGCCCAGTGCCGCCAGGTCCTCTGCCGTCACCTCATCATCAGCCATGACCCTAGGAAGCACCAGATCAAAAATAGTGCGCTTTGCATACATGACACATCCGGGCAGGCCCATGATGGCAACCGTGCGCCGGTCCTCATCGGCCGTCACCTCATAGTAGGCCAGAAGAAACATGGCTCCCGGAAGCACCGGCGCGCCGTAAGACACGATCCTGGCTCCTGTGTTCTTAATAGCAAGAGGCGTCTTGTCGTCAGGGTCAACGCTCATGCCGCCTGTACAGATCACCACATCCGCACCTTTTTGGATCATGTCCAGAATGCCGGCAGTCACCTTGGTATCATCATCATCCCAGATCACATGGTCAATGACCTCAGTGTCAAATTCACTGATTTTTTCTTCTATGACCGGGGTAAAAGTATCCTTGATGCGCCCGTGGAACACCTCGTTGCCCGTGGTCACAATGCCCACCTTTTTATGTACAAACGGCATCAGCTCCAGGATCGGCTTCCCCCCTGTTGCACGGGATGCGGCAGTCCGGGCTGCCTCCATCTTCTCTTCCTCTATGATCAGGGGAATGATCCTGGTTCCCGCCAGTTTGTCCCCCTTTTTTACAGCAAAATTACCGTGACGGGTTGCAATCATCATCTGGCCGAACCCGTTGACAGCCTTCAATCCCCTGTTATCCACCTTCAGAAGACCATCGCAGGAAGCAGTGAGTTCAATCTTCCCTTCCTTTGCCTGTGACCGGTCCATATGATCTCCCCTGCACATGGCGCACAGGACTTCGGCCGCCTCGTTCTCGTGAAGCATGCCCTCTTCCTTCTCCCACACATAGAGCTGGTCTTTTCCAACACTGAGAAGGACCGGTATGTCCTCCTTTGTCACAACATGCCCTTTACGGAACACTGCGTCCTTTGTAACTCCTTTGATGATCTGTGTAATATCGTGACACAAAACCGTTCCTTCTGCGTCCACTGTCTTGATCAGTTTCATTTTATTTAACCTCCACCCGTTATTTATTACGAAAAATAACGCCATTTACAGAATATCACTAAATACACGGTTTGTAAACACTTTTCAACCAATTTTTATCTCCCCTCCCCTTGTACATTGACGGCATCGTTCTACCATGTCTTGAATGGCCTTGGCCTGCCTGTAGCGGCGCTCATGTGCTTCCATGGCCTGCGCATTCCCCTGGCATTTGGCCCTGCTTCCTGTAAACCGCTCATCTAGGGACACTTCTCTCTCCCCCTGTATCAGTTTATCGGCCAGATACACAACTGCCGTCTCGTCCAGTATCTCCTCCGCCAGGTCGTGGTGATGCCTGATGACATCGGCCACCATGGGGTAGCCTTCCCTTACAAGTATCCCGGCCCCCTCCGCTGCATGGTCCTTCTTTTCTCTGACCACATCATGCAAAAGTGCCGCACTGCGGATCAGGCCCATATCCATGGGATATCCCGCCTTGGAAAGAAGGGCTCCCAGTCCCACTGCATGACAGGCCACTGCCACACAGTGACGCCTTACGCGTTCAGGCGTGCCATAGTGGTCCCAAATATCCCTGCATTCCCTGTCACACGGTGAGATCCTGGGTTTTCTTCCAAATTCCGCTGCAAAAATTCTTCCATTATCATCTATGATGATCCGGCTGATCCCGCCATAAGGCTGGGTCAATGCCCTGGAGGTTGCAAGGGGCTGACCTGTGAGACCTGCCAGATAACAGCAGTTGATCCCTCCATGGGCTACCACCACCACGTCCCCGGACGTGCGGGCCAGAATATCCCTAACAGCCCGGTCCATCCGCCGCACTCCCTGTTCACGTCCCTCACCCAGGATTGGTTCTGATTCCAGGCCCTTCTTTAAATCGCAGAGAGGAACATTTTCCCACTCCCCCATATACAGTTCCATAAGACCTTCCGATTCCTGTACGGGAAGCCGGTCCCCAGCCAATATACGGGCCGTTTCCAGGGTTCGCTCCAAAGGACTGGTAAACACGGCCTCTATGGGCCGGCTGCGAAAATACTCCCTCAGATCCTCCGCCTGCTTTCTCCCCACATAATTAAGAGGCAGGTCCGTGCGCCCGATACACCGTCTTTTTCCTCCGGGAAAGTCCACCATTCCATGCCTTACCAGATATACCGTCCTCATATATCCTCCTTCTGCTTTCTGCAAGAACATTCCATACGGCAACGTCCCCAACAGTCAGCTGCTGATACCTTTTCCAAAATACTTGAGAAAAATCTGTTCCGTGCTTTGCCGGACTTCCGCCACCATCCGCGCGTAACTGTCCATCAGCTTTTTACCCTCATCTGTCAGGCTGGAGCCTCCTCCGCCCATTCCTCCGGTCCTGCGCTCCACCACAGGTATTCCCAGCTGGCGCTCCACTTCCCGTATCATGCGGCTGCCCTTGCTGTAGGAGAGACCGATTCTACAGCAGGCCTCCTGAATGGAACCGGTTTGGTGTATCATATCCAGAAGCTGTCCGGTACCCGGCCCAAAGAATACATCCCCGGCCTTTAACCGCACCTGTACCAGTGGGGTGATAGGATGGCCCCCTCCCCTTTTATAATTCCATTCAACCAGTTCCCGGTATTCCTCCCTGGTATCCACATCCCGGTAAATCCCCTCATCCTCCACCTCCAGGTCCGTGATACCGCCATCAAAGTCCTCAATAGCTCCCCGAAGCCCTCCTTCTCCCTGATAGGCGCACAGCTGTTCAGCGATCCGGCTTTGGAACATAATAGGGTGTCCCGGCTCTCCCCTGCATATGGTCCGCACAATCCCCCCATCGATCATCAGTACCTGACGGATGGTATCCGGCATGATGGCCGGTATGTCCATGGGCAGGACCATAATCCGCCCACACTCCTTGGCAGCAGCCTCTATCCCCAGTTTCACAGAGTCAAACATCTGAGTTTCCCGGAACCGTTCGTTCCTCACGAACCGAACGCCTGCATGTGACAGATGTTCCTCCAGCTCCCCGGCCCTGTACCCGGTCACCACCACCAGCGGAGACACACCCAGACGCTTTAGCATGGTAACCATATGCAGAGCAATGGTGGAATCGCCAAAAGGAAGCATTGGTTTAAATTCCCCCATCCGGGATGAGAGTCCTGCCGCCACCAATACGGCTCCTGTCTTCTTCATCTTTCCCTCCGTTTGAGCCCCCACTGATTTAGGTGGCGGGCCCGCCTTTATGATGGCTTAATTATACCTGGGGCAGGGCAGGGATTACCAGTAGTGTGGGATACACCCTTTGCATGTGTAACATATAAAATATTGTAACAGTTCAGGACGGCGGGAAAATGGGTGCAAAAGCGGACGTTAAGCTTGCTTATAAGGCAGATAAAATGCCGGGAATCGGCGCAGAAAAAGGCCTGCCGGAAGGCGGCAGGCCGGGATATATCTATTCTTTTAAATACGCTTCATTATATCTATCTCCCTTTTTCCCAACTTTCAAACCAGTTTAAAACCGTATCCTTGCTTTCCTCCAGGAGGCCGGCTATATCCTCGGCTGAAAAACCTCTGGCATACATGTTTTTTGCTGCCGTATATGCTTTCTTTTCCTGGCCTTCTGCCATTCCTTCTGCCCTTCCTTCTGCTACCCCTGCTGCCCGTCCCCGCTCAATCATCCCGCGGATTGCTTCACACATATTGATCTTACCTCCTTCTTCACGGTATATCTCCTTTACCTGCGCCAGTTCCGTGGAACCGGTCATGGAAATAATGACATCATACGCATCCTCATCCATTTTCCTGAACTGTTCTTCATTTTCAAAAGTAAATCTCTTTTCTGCATCCGGATCACCGGAACGCTGTACAAATCCAAAGACTTCCCTTAAATCTGTCCTGAAAAAGTCAATGTCCTGAAAATCCCTGATTTCCAAAACATGTATTTTGTAGTTATTCAGCAGTTTTCTAAACTCCTCCGGCAGTTTTTCATAATCCATCATATGATACAGTTCCTTTGCCCCATCATAAGGCATTTCCCCGTAATAGATACAGATGGTGACAACCGGATAGAGCTTATCTATTCTGGCAAATCCACTTAGGAATTCATCTCCGCGCAGATCACGCCGGTTACGGTGATCACGCTTGATCTGCCGCATCTGTTGATCGTAGCTTACCGCATCCTCCACCATAATCCGGACCGGCATGCCATGGTGTACCTTGTCCTGATGTTCCAGGCCCATGATCACAAATCCCATGTCAAATATGATACGCCTCACACAGTCGCGGTACTTCTGGACCATCAAGCGCCGCTGCAGTTTTCCAAACGCTCCCGCCGCCCGGGAATCCATCTCCTGTACATCCTGTTCAGAAACGATCTGCTTCCCCTTAAATACAAAACCATTGATCAAATCCGCGTAACGCCTCTGATCCTCAAAATAGGTGATCAGAGAAATATCCTTCTGCCCCATCAAACCTTCCTTTCCATCCTAAGGCAATGGAGTACGGCAGACATCCTCACCGGACATTTCCAACGGCAGAAAAAAGGCACTAACAACATTGCTGTCTCTGATACCATTATACCGGGACTGTACCTAAAATGCAAGAATTCCTCACTCTCCCCATTACCGCTGCTGTGATCTTACCAGCGAATCTGCCGGTGCTTGAAATTACTATGAAATGATAGACAGAGCAAATGAGTTGCCCTGAATTGGTGGTTTAAGCATAGCACAGATCGCAGCACAAAACAATGGTAAATTGTCTATCGTAAGACTGAAAAAGCCTGCCGGTTTCCGGCAAGCTTATAGAATGAGTATGACCCTATGGTTGTTTTCCAGTATCCTTTTATCCTAATTCCGCTTATTCGTTTACAGCAGATTCTGGCACATCCGTACTTGTCTCACCAGGCTCTGATTCACCTTCTTTCATTTCACCCGGTTTTGTCCCACCTCCTTCTTTCTTCTTGCTTCTTATCTCCTCATCACCTCTGTCTCCGGAATTTTGATTGCTCGTTATGGTAAGCGCCAAATCAGCGCCATCTGTCTCCACAGTGACCAGGTCACCTGTTTTTATATCAGATACTGTAAGGGCATTTCCGTCTTGGTCTATAATCTCCGTATCCAATGATAATTTTATGGTAACTGTCCTGCTTCTTTCCCCGTTGTACGGTGTATTTTCCTCCGGAACATCCCGCTGATCCGTCTGGCTTTTAGAGTTTTGGCCGCCAGGCTCCTGGCCCTCGGTCCCCTGCCGGTCCGGTGCCTGATCCTCTCCCAACCCTTTGTCTCCCTCCGAATCCGGCCTGCTGTCTCCCTCCCGTCTATCCCTGTCTCTTCCCGGTCCGTTCCCCGGTCCGCCTTCTTTTCCCCTGCTCCCGGAGCCTGGGCCGCCTGCCGATACAATGATCTCTGTTTCGGAAATCTTTGTTACCAAACCGGTGACCACCGTCACTTTATCGTCCTCATCCGTACTTACGGTATCACTGACTGTTGTCTCAGGCGCTGATGCATCTGTGGAGCTCCTTTCGCCTTTGTCTCCGCAGCCGGACAGTAGAAGGGCTCCTGCCAGAACGATCCCTAAAATCACATCTCTTTTCAATCCGATCTCTCCTTCATAAATGAAACATTCTAAATGCCCTAAGCGATCCGCCGAACACCCCACCTTACTCCAGAATGTCAATACTTACAACCGTGGTCCCATCCAGCACAAGCCTGACAACACTGCCCTCCGCCAGATGGGATACTGATGAAGATTCATGGTCCGTTCCTTTTGTAACAACAGTATCCGATGTCAGGGTCAGGGAGCTTTCCTCGTCTGAGAAATTCATCTCCTTTTGTTCCATCTGTCCCTCCTGACGCTGAGGCGGCGTTTCCCCGTCTTCCGGCTTTTCCGGCGGGTTTTCTCCGTCCGCCGGCTTCTCCGGAGGGGTCTCCCCATCCGCCGGCTTCTCCGGCATGGTTCCATCATTCTGCATTTCGGGTTTTTCAGCCATGACCACGGTTAATGTACTGCTGGTGACAGCGGTTATTTTCGCCATGACGCTTCCGTCATCCTGTCTCATCCCCCGGCCCTGCATCTGCTGCATATTCCCGGCTTCTGTTGTGTCTGCAAATCCTGTCAGCCCTGTTCCCGCCATGACTGCCGCGCACAATCCTGCGCACAGGAATACCCTTGCTGAATTTTTCTTCATATACATTCCTTCTTTCTGTCAGTTGTTTCAGATGATCATCTGATGGCATGAGTATAAAGGGCTATTCTGAAATAAAGCTTAAATTCACAGGATTTCACAGAATGTTCAAATTTCAGTCACGTTTCAGCATGGTATAATATACTGGTAAATAAAAACAGGAAGGAACAAAACGTACCCATGCGCATTTTAATTATTGAGGACGAAAAAAGACTGGCCGACACCCTTGCCGACATGATCGGGGATTCCGGCTATTGCACTGATATCGCATATGACGGGCTGGAAGGGCTGGACCTTGCAAAAAGCAGCATCTATGACGCCATTGTTCTGGATGTCATGCTTCCCGGGCTCAGCGGACTGGATGTCTTAAGCCGCCTGAGAGGCAGCCGTATTATGACGCCGGTACTTATGCTCACCGCCAAATCAGCCCTGGCCGACCGTGTCAGGGGCCTGGACGCGGGAGCGGATTATTATCTGACCAAACCCTTTGAGAATCAGGAATTCCTGGCCTGCCTTCGGGCGGTGCTGCGCAGGCAGGCCGACATCACCCCCGACTCATTTACATATGGTGATCTGCTCCTCACCCCCTCCACCTCACAGCTGTCATGCAACGGGCGGGCGGTTTCCCTAAGCGCCAGGGAACTGGAACTGATGCGTCTCCTGATCCAGAACTGCAGCCAGTTTCTTCCCAAAGAAATGCTGCTGATGAAGGTGTGGGGATATGATTCCAGTGTAAATGCAAACAGTGTGGAAGCCTATATCTCCTTTCTCCGCAAAAAGCTTTCCCTGCTGGATTCTTCTGTCCGCATTACCGTTGTCCGGAATATCGGTTACCGGCTGGAGGTGTCATAATGATAAGAAAGCTGCGTTGGAAATTCGTTGGCATCATGATGACCATCATCACCATTTTTCTGGTTCTTATTTTGACGACCCTTTATTACTCTGCCCAGCTTAACTACCGCAGTCAAAGCATGGACACCCTGCACTCAGCCATCAAGGAAGTCAAGGAAGCCTCATCCGGCAATCCCCCTCCTCCTGCCCCAAGATCCGGGCCTCCTCTGCCCGCAAGAGAGGCCTCCCCCATTCTGGTGGCGGATGTAAAAACAGACGGCTCCATTTCCATTGTAAAAAACAGGATCTTCAGTGTGGACAACAGTGAATTGGAAATGCTTATTGCCCTGGCTGATCAGCAGGAAGGATCATCCGGCACTATGAAGGACCGGCATCTTCGGTTTCTCTGTGATAAGAAACGGCCGGGCGGCGCTGTGCGGTACGCATTTGTGGATATTTACGCGGAGCAGAACTCCCTGTACTGGCAGGCCATTCATTCTGTCATCATTGGCGGCTGCGCCTTTGGAGCATTTTTCATCTTCTCCGTCCTCCTGTCAAAATGGGCGGTAAAACCTGTGGAAACCGCCTGGAAACGACAGCAGCAGTTTGTGGCGGACGCTTCCCACGAACTTAAAACCCCTCTGACCGTCATCCTGTCCAATGCCAATATGCTGGTCCACACACCCGATATCCCCTCAGGCAGGAACCACCAGAGAATCGAGCACATCCAAGCCGAAGCCATACGCATGAAGCAACTGCTTGAAAGCCTTCTCACCCTTGCCAAAAGCGATTCCGGTGAGCAGCCCTGGGAACACTCCCGCATAAGTCTCAGTTTCATTGTAAACAGCAGTATCCTTTCATTTGAACCGGTTGCATTTGATATGGGCAAATATATTTCCAGCCAGGTGGAGGATTCCATCGAGATGGACGGGGACGAAAAGAAATTAAGGCAGCTGACTGATATTCTTTTGGATAATGCCTGCAAATACAGTGCCGAAGGCAGCACCATCCTGGTAAGCCTATCGCGCAGCGGCCCCAAGGAGGCCCTTCTCTCTGTCTCCAATGAAGGATGTCCCCTGTCCGAGGATGAAATGCAGCATATTTTTCTAAGGTTTTACCGGGCCGACCCCTCCAGGGGCGGTATCCCCGGCTATGGACTGGGACTATCCATTGCCCGCAGCATTGCATCGGAACACGGAGCCCGGATCGATGTGACAACAGACGGCGTAAAGAGAAACTATTTTTCAGTCAGGATCCCTGTATGCTTACCTAATACATTGGGCTGACGCTGCGGGACCATGGTATCAGATAAAAACACCGGACCAGCAGCGTTCACTGCATAAATCCGGTGTTCCATTTATTCATACTTTTTATGTTTGTTTAATATCTGTTTTTATATCTGCTCACACTGATTGATTTTTACCTTCCCTGCTCCTCCGCCTCCTTGGGCAGCCAATCCGCTTTCACATAATAGATCAGCATACCGATGGCGCAGATGACCCAGGTAACCGGCCAGCCTGTAAGAACCACAAACATGTTGTGGGTCATGGGGACCGCGATCATGAGATAAATCTGTCTCAGGACCACAAAGCAGCCCAGCATAAAGAACATTGGGATCTTGGAAAGCCCTGCCCCTCTTAATGCACCGTTGAGTATCTGGATCACAGGAAGGATGATGTAGGCTGTGGAGAATATCCGGAGCATACCGCTTCCATTGGCGATCACCTGGGCATCATCCGTAAAGATGCTGATGAGGAATGATGCAAAGAAATACATACAGACAGAACCCACAAGAATCACCAGGGAACACATGGCCCAGGCGGCCCAGATTCCCTTTTTTACCCTTTTATACTTGCGTGCTCCTATGTTCTGGCCCACAAATGTTGTGATGGCCATATTAAAACTCTGAAGCGGAAGCTGCAGGAATCCATCGATCCTCAGCATGGCGGAATACCCGGCCATGGCTGCCGCGCCAAAGAAATTAATATAGGACTGCACCACCACATTGGAAAAGGATGTGATGCTCTGCTGAAGGGCTGCGGGAAATCCCAGGGACACGATCCGGCGGACCATTTTTTTATGGAAACGCACCTTGCGCAGCTCGATCCTGTAATCCTCCTGAGTGTGCATCAGTTTATACAGGACCATGGCCGAGCTGACTGCCTGGGCAATGATGGTGGCAATGGCCACACCTGCAATCCCCATGTGGAACCCACATACAAACAGAAAATCCAGGGCAATATTCACGAGACTGGCCACAGCCAGATAGATCAGGGGATGTTTTGAATCCCCCACTGCCCGCAGGATGCCTGCGCCCATATTATAGAATAGGGAAAATGTGATTCCGCCAAAATAGATCAGCAGATACAGGGAAGAATGGGGCAGCACCTCTTCCGGCACCCCGATGGCCCGCAGCAGAGGTTTGGTGAGAACCATGCCCGCTCCCGTGAACACTATGCTGAGAAGCGCTGTGAGAGCCACAGAGCTGTGAACCGCCCTGCTCATCTCCTCTTTTTGCTTTCCCCCAAAATATTGCGATATGACCACGCCGGCGCCTGCTGAAAGCCCCATAAAGAACCCCACCAGCATGTTGATCACCGGCGTGGACGCCCCCACAGCGGCCAGCGCATTGGTATTCACAAAATTTCCAACCACATAGGAATCCACTGTGTTATAAAGCTGCTGAAAGAAGTTTCCTATGAGCAGTGGAATTGAAAACCATAGTATGGACTTAAATATACCACCCTCAATCATATCCGTATCTGACTGTTGCAATACTACACCCCATTTCCCCGGTCTGCCATGCCTATGGCCTACCTGTCTTTCTGTTTTTGCCATTCCTTTTATCATACATCATTTTTCCAGTATTTTCTATCCCCATCTTACTGTTTCAGCCATACTTCCCGCTATTCCTAGCTATTTACAGAGAAATTCAGCCCTCTGCATTTCCCCCTATTCCACTTTGATCGCATACTTGATCACATGATCCTTTTTGTTCTCAAATACATCATATGCTTCCATTATATGATCCAGCGTTGTCCTGTGGGTGATCAGGCAGCCGGTATCCAGGCGGCCCACCCGGATCAGCTCCATGATCTGTCCGCAGCAGGACGCATCCACGCCGCCTGTCTTAAACACAAGATTCTTACCGTACATATCCGGCAAAGGCAGTGTCTGGGCCTCCCCGTACATGGCCACCACACACACCACTGCGTTAGGTCTGGCAATCTTCCAGGCGGTCTGGAATGTGTCCCTGCCTCCGGCCGCCTCTAAAACAGCATCCGCCCCCCGTCCATCTGTCAGCCGTAGGATCTCCTGCTCCACATTCCGGCTGAGGGGATTTAAGGTCACGTCCGCAAGCCCCCGGGCCTTGGCCAGCTCCAGACGCTCATCCGACACATCCACTGCGATCACCCGGGCCGGGCCATACAGCCGGGCGCACATAAGGGTGCACAGCCCCGTGGGTCCTGCCCCTAAGACGGCCACGGTATCGGCAGGCTTGATCTCAGCCAGGGCAGCGCCCCAGTAGCCGGTAGAAAGCAGATCCCCGGTAAACAATGCCGCCTCATCCGTCACAAGGTCGGGTATCTTTGTCAGCCCATTGTCGGCAAAGGGGATCCTTACATACTCCGACTGCCCGCCGTCTATGCGGCATCCCAGCGCCCATCCGCCGTGTTCGTCCGTGCAGTTGTTCACATAGCCCCTTTTGCAGAAATAGCATTCCCCGCAAAAAGTCTCCACATTGACAGCCACCCGGTCTCCCGGCCTGACCCCCTTGACCCCTGCTCCTATCTTCTCCACGATCCCCACAAACTCATGTCCCAGAATAGTACCCGGCACAGCCTTTGGCACGGCTCCGTGTTTGATATGTATGTCGCTGGAGCAGATGGTGGTAAGGGTTACTTTGATAATGGCATCCTGGGGATGCAAAAGCCTTGGAACCGGGCGCTTCTCCAGGACAATATTCCCTTTGCCTTGATATACGGCTGCTGTCATTAATTGTTCTGACATATGTCTCCTTTCATGGTGCTGCACTCTGTTATTACAGATACCCCGTCCACAATCACAGTGATCAGGGAATCCTCCCGCCCCAGAAGGCGGTCCGCTGTGCGGATCCCTTCCTCCACGCTTCCCGCAGGTATCATGTGCATTTCCCTGACCAGCTGACCGGGCATATCAGAAATATATACCACCCTGGCCTTCTTAAGCACCCTGGCAAATATCTGTGACTGCCACTGGTCAACAATGGTCCGCTCTGCCGGCGTTTTCAAAAATTTTTCCAGAATCCTGTCCTCGTCCGCTTCCTCCCTGAAGGTGCGGTAAAACGCCTCCCCGCCATGGCCGTCCTCTGATCTGGCTGCCATGATGATCACTCCGCCTTTCTTTACAATGGTCTCTGCCGCCGTCATTCCCTTTACCGCCTGATACATGTTCTGATCCAGGGGATACCCGCCATTGGTCACGATCACAATATCAGACGGATCCGCACTGACCTTACAAAGCGGCAGCAGCCATTTCCTCCCCTCAATATGGGCCTGGTCGCAATCCCCGCTAAAGCAGTTGAGAATGATATGATCTGAGTTAAGGACCACATTAACAATAAAAGCCAGCCCTGCCCTGCGGGCAGCGTAAAGCATGTCACGGTGCAGGGGATTGCCCTGGATCCGGCCGGTCCTGGCACAGCTGTCAGCAATAAAGGCGGAATTGTGGTTATACAGTACTGTTTCCCTGGCCGCCACGCCGGGAAGCACGCTTTTTCGTCCCCCTGAAAATCCGGCAAAGAAATGGGGTTCAATGAACCCCTCAGCAACCAGCAGATCCGCCTCCGCTGCCAGCCGGTTCAGAATCAGACGCCCTCCTGAAGGAAGATAACCCAGATCCACCAGCTGTTCCCTGTCGTCACAGTCATGGACCACGATCTTTTCCTTTCCCACAATGTCCCCGCCGAATTTTGCGCTCATCTCCGCCTCCGTCATGCCACGGTGGCAGCCGGTGGCCACCAATATGGTTATATCCGCCCCGGGATTCCCTTCCCGGATCTCACTGAGGATCAAAGGCATGGTGATCCTGCTGGGCACCGGCCTTGTGTGGTCCGAGGTAATGACCACGATCCTCTGCCTGCCCCGGGCCAGTTCCCTTAACCGTTTGCTCCCTATGGGATGCTCCAGGGATTTCCTGACCAGCTCCTCCTCAGAAAACTCCGGCACATACCGGTTAAGCTTTGTGTTCAGCACAGCCCTGATCCGTTTCTTGGAAATGTCTGCCTGCAGCAATCCCCTTCCATAGGGAAGGCTGATCTGTTCTGTAATTTCTTCCATACCTTCCATACCCCTTTTCCTTTATTGCGGCGATTCCCGGACCGGATCTCACTCCTGCCCTTTCCAAATTCGTACCTGTGTTCAATTATAGCATTAAATCCCGTATTTTTATAGATGATATGTCATCAGATTACATCCGTTCCATCCCTATGGCGGGAAAGACAGGGACAACAAGATTGCCGGATCCATATCCTGAAAGGGATATGAACCCGGCATCCGCAATATCTGTATCAGCTTATCTCTTCTTATAAACGCTCCATCCGGCTTTACACCTTAATGCGCGCCGCGATCTCACTTCCGATGGCAAGGCGTACATCATCCCGTCCGATGATGGTGCTGTTCCATCCCTGGCCAAACACGCTGATGGTGCTTCCTTCCTTTATATCATATTGGTTCATGAGCTCCATCACCTGGGGCGCCCCAAACATCCACTTAATGGTGCATTCAGTTCCTGCCTTAACTTCTGTCAATGACTGCATAGCCCTACCTCCATGTATCTTGATCTGTCAGATTTATTGTGCCCTGCTTTTCCGGTATTATCCTGGTCTGATTATAGTTTAATTCTCACAACGGCTGTTAGTCAATGGCAATATGGGTTAGGCGATTTTAATCTTTTTTTGGATATCTTGGCGGCAAAAAGGCAGCGCCTTCCGGCTGGTTTTCCAGCCATTGGGCGCTGCCTGTATTTTATTTCACTCCATGTTTGATTCCATTTTTACCGATTATCAGGACTCTTCTTCCTTCCGCTTCTTGCTTATGGCTGTCAGCATCAGTAAGATACCGGACATCACCATGGTTAATGTTGATTTGGCATAACCCTGACCGGTTTTGGGCAGTGGTGCCAGCGGTACTTCATCATCCTCGATGGTAGTAAATGGTGTTTCGGGAAGTGGTGCCAATGGTACATCCTGGGGATTAATGCTTACTACTCCCGGTCCTCCGTCTGTCTGAGTATAGCGTCCGGCTCCGCCGGAAGTGCTTCCGCCTCCACCGCCGCTGCTTCCGCCGCTTCCACCGGTGGATCTGAAGTTTGCAATAAATGTGGTATCCTGTACAAATGAATCAGCTTTCACTGCATCTGTATTAATGTAGGTCTTACCTGCATTTCCATCAATACTCCAGTTGTTGAACGTGTATCCGCTGTTGGCGCCTGTGGTAACATCTGCCCTTGGGTGAGCCGGTGTTACACTGCCAACCTTGATGATCTCATTGGTCTCCGGATCCCTGGTGATCTGCTGGATGGTGTGAACCTCACTGGTGGTCCCGCTGACGGTTCCGTTATTGCCTGCCACATACGTAAAGGTGATCTGATATTTATCAGGTATTCCATCCGGGGTCTGCGGGTCCTTCCCGCCAATATCATCTAATACATAATATACCTTCACAAGATTGGCGTTGCTGTCAGAACCTGCTGTCCTGGGGCCGTTGGCGCTTTCAAAGATATAGTTCCTGCCGTTAAAGTCTCTTGGCACTGTGGTAAATGGAATTTCTGTTCCGAATGTTACATTGTCCTTGGTATCAACTTCACCTAAGACTCCGTCATAGTAGTATTCAACCCTGTAGCTTAAATCGCCTCTCATGGCAAAGTGGGCTGTATAGGTATCTGCTTCAAATACCTGAGTTTCAGAATTCTTCTTTGGAATAAAGGTTTCATCCACTCCTACCTTCTCACCGGCCTCATTAGTCCAATGGGTAAATACATATCCATCTTCCGCAGCTGCCTTTGCGCCTTCCGGTTTGCCGGTTGCCGGTGCCAGAGTCTCCTCTGCCCGGTTAACGGTTCCTCCAATGTCAGCCACATAGTTGACTGTCACTGATTCATCTTCTTCAAAGTGTGCCGTGTAAGTGGCTGCTACATTCAGCCCGTTTACCTTGGCAGGTACATAGTTCAGATCCGTTCCCACTTCTTCTCCAGCCGCATTGGTCCAGTTTACAAAATGGTAACCCGGCAGTGCTTTTGCCTCGGAACCTGCTGCCACACCGGTCACCGGTGCAAGTGTCTCGCTTTCAGGATCTACGCTTCCGCCTGTTGTTGCCTCATACTTGATGGTAACATCTGCATCCTCTTCAAAATGGGCTGTGTAAACGGCTGCCACATTCAGTCCATCTACTTTGGCAGGTACAAATTTCAGGTCTGTGCCGACTTCTTCTCCGGCTGCATTGGTCCACTTCACGAAATGGTAACCCGGCAATGCTGCTGCTGTGGAACCTGCTGCATCATCTGTCACCGGTGCAAGTGTCTCGCTTCCAGGATCTACATTTCCGCCTGCTGTTGCTCTGTATTCAATCGTTACGTCTTCATCCTCTTCAAAATGGGCTGTGTAAGTAGCTGCCACATTCAGTCCGTTTACTTTGGCAGGTACATAATTCAGATCCGTGCTGACTTGTTCTCCGTCCGCATTGGTCCAGTTTACGAAATGATATCCCGGCAGTGCCTTTGCCTCGGAACCTGCTGCATCATCTTTCACCGGTGCAAGTGTCTCGCTTTCAGGATCTACGCTTCCGCCTGTTGTTGCTTCATACTTGATGGTAACATCCGCATCTTCTTCAAAATGGGCTGTGTAAATAGCTGCCACATTCATTCCGTTTATCTTGGCAGGCACATATGCCGGGTCTTCGCCCACTACATCGCCTGCTGTGTTGGTCCATTTTACAAAATGGTAACCGGGCAGCGCTTCCGCCACGGAACCTGCTGCATTACCGCTTACAGGTGCAAGGGTTTCATAGGATGGCTTCACAGTTCCGCCTTCTGTTGCCCTGTATAAAATGGTAATATTAGAATCTTCTGCAAAGTTCGCCGTATAGGTAGCAGCTACATTCAAGCCATTCACCCGCGCCGGCACATACTTTAAGTCTTTGCTGACTTCGATTCCCTTTTCATTGGTCCAGTTCACAAAGTGATATCCGGGCAGGGAGCTTGCGGTGGAGCCAGCCGCGTCATCGGTAACAGGGGCAAGGGTTTCACTTGGTACACTGACATTTCCGCCCGCTGTTGCCACATAATTGATGGTTACATCCGCATCCTCTTCAAAATTAGCCTTAAACGTAGTTGCTTTATAAATGCCGCCGGCTTTTGCCACTGCATCGATTTCCTGAGTGTCTAAGACTGGGGTGGTTCCCACCTCCCGGTCATTCACTGTCCAGTTCACAAAGTGGTAACCTGGCAATGGTGTTGCTTCGGAACCTTCTGCAATACCGGTTGCCGGAGCGACCGTTTCGCTTTCAGGGTTCACACTGCCGCCAATGCCTGCCACATAAGTTAAGGTTACATCCTCATTTTCTTCTAATAATATACAGATCCTCTGGACTGCTCTGGTATCCTTCACGCGGTACTTACCAGCTAATGCATTCTCTGTTCCTGTGGGAACGCTGTCTCCCGTCAGATAGACTGCTTTATCCACACTGTATCCTGGCAGGGAATCCGGAACTATCTTTAAGATATCCTGCTGGGACGTGGAGGTCTCTGAAATGTTAATATCATCATACGCATATACATATGCCGGACCTACTTTGTATCCTTCATCAGCCACTTGTTCATAGCCTGTTCCCGTACTCTTCCAGTATTCCACCTCAACGGTTCTTGGAAGTCTGTAGGTGATGTGCAGGCGCGACTCTTTGCCTTCATGGAATACTTCGTCACTTAATCCTTCAAATGCAATAGCTTTGCTGTCTCTTAATGTGGCATAAATTGCAGCAGACCACCCTGTGTCTGTTTCATCTGTCTCATACTGCAGGTATACGGAACTGATCTGAGCCCCTTCATGGGCCAATTCAGTCTGAGCTTTGCTGTATGCCAGAATTTCATTTACCCCATCAAGGGTCAGGTCCTCACCGCTCTGGGTTCCATTCTTTTTGTAGGTCAATGGAGCATTATCAGGGCCGTAGTCCTCATACATTTCAATCCAGTCGCCATAGCTGAGATCAGGATTTATATCAGGATAATATGCCCAAACCTTAAAGGTTCCTACTTCCTTCCACACTGCGAACAGAATGTCATCCCCTGCGGTCAGAGTATATGTTTCACCCGGCTCATAGGCGGCGCCTGTTCCGTCTGCTTCTGTTTTCCAACCTGCAAAGTAGTATCCGTCTCTGGTAAACTCATTTTCCTTTACAATGACACCACCGCCCACGTTTCCTTTACTTGGTTCCATGGTTCCGGCGCCTTTATTTGCATCGTAGGTAAGGGTATCCATAGCTCCCTCCCACACTGCGTAGAAGGTCATTCCGTCAATCCATCCGCCTTCCGGCTTGCTGGGTGTGAACTTAAGGTCGGCAGAAATAGGTTCTCCCGCACCCTCGTCATTGTCAAACCATCCCTTAAACACGTATCCTGAAGGTGTTGTTCCTGTTGATCCCTTTGGATTTTCAGTATACGCCTTAAAATGTTCCTTGGTTCGAGATACGCTTCCTCCCCCTATGGCCTCGTAATGAACCGTTATGGATGGATTCGGAATATACTTGGCATAGAAGTTAGCCATCTTGTCAACCTGATACGGGAATTCGGCTGTCTGGCTGCGGTCAGCGTCTGTGTACCATCCGCTGAATACATACTCCACACCGTCTGCTGTCTTAGAAGCAGGATAGTTCTTCTTAGGTGATGTAGTATCACCAATCTTTACATCATAGCTCTCCACGGGCTGGTATCCGCTTTCACCTGCATCCCACAGCCAATAGGTTGCCGTAGCCTTCTCTTTGGTGGTTACGCTGGCTGTCATATCCACATGGTAGACTGCCTTGTTTGCGTCATGTCCTGTTCCATTTGCATCCACCCATCCCATGGGATAGGTTATTTTGTAAGGTGCGTATGAAATTTCCACATCAATGTCATTAACCGAAACTCCGTAAAGGTCTGCTATGACTTTCTTAATATTGGCATCAGCCGGGTAGGTAATGACTCTGCTGGCCGGATCATCAAGACTGTAATGTCCCTTTCCTCCTGCCATATCCGTTCCATACTGATTCTTAATACCGCTTACATCAATATTTCCCTGCCCTACATACTTCCAATCCTTATCCAGCAATGAACCAGGATCCATGCCGGGCCTCTGAACATAGAAATATGCTTTTACTTCATTCCGTTTAACGGTAATTTCAAATTCCTGTGTGCGCCGGCTTCCCCATGCATAATATGAATAGGTAATAGTCACCTTCTTGCTGCCGGCATCATTGGCATGAACAAGCGCATATGGATACCAGTCAGTTCCGCTCTTTGTCACGCTCACTATACTGGGATCAGATGAAGTCCATGTTCCCCCAGTGAAGGCATTGCGTGCCTGAAGGGTTATGGTCTGCCCCGCATACATTGTATAGGAGTCCTTATGATATTCTGTACCAACAATTGCATAGATGGAAAAATGTTTTGCTTCAAATGATACGGATGCCTCATCAACGGATGTACCAACCGCTTCCACATTCACAATATCCGCTGCCGTAATATCGATCTCCTGTGCAGCTGCCTTTTCTTTCTCATTCTTGTCATTGTCCTGAACAGTCTCAACATACATAACCTCAACGTTGTCGGACTGGGCATTCTGCTCTTGTACAGGAGCTCCCGCAAATGTTACCTTTACCCGTTTGCTTCCGCCCCAGATGTCGGAATCCAGCAGCTTATCGCCTAACCAGAGGTTAATATCATAAGCCATAACGGATGAAACAACTGCGCCATCCGCATCTGCCTGCGCGGTTTCTTTTACTGCATTTTCAACATCTTCATTTACCCTTGCAGCGGATGCCGTCACTCCAACAGGGAGAACGCCTTCGTCTGCACTGATATAAATGATCACGCCGTCTTCCATCACAATGGGTTCCAGCTCAACTGCCGGATGCGCCATGGTTTCATTCATATAAACCTGTACATCCTGCTCTTCATAGATATCCGGAACAGAATACCATGCTGTCTGAGAACCATTGTCATTATCAACAACTGCGTCAGCCTCAATGATCTCATCATTGACAGAAACATAATCAATTGCGGAACCAAGCTGGTTCTTAACGCCAAAGGTTAATGTTCCGCCTTCTTCCACGCCCCTGAGTCCTTCCACGATCCGTGCGCTTGCCTCGGGGTAAACAGCGTAACAAACCTTGTACCCGTCAAAATCATCCAAAGCCTTCAGCTGGTTGATGGTAGTTACATATGCCTTTGCAGTGGAGCAATACCCCATTCCAACCAGATCCGCTGTTCCGGCCTTGGAAACATGGGTCTCCTCTGAAGGAGCTTCCTTTGTCTGCTCTGCGGTGGATGATGTAGCGGTTCCAACCGTTTCTTCCGGCTCTGAAGGCACATCTGCCTTGCTTTCGCTGCTGTCTGCAAAATCGCTTTCTGCCGGTGTTGTGTCCTCCGTATCCGGTACAGTGGTCTCTTCGTCAGCTTCAGCGATTGTATCTTCTGCTGATTCCTCGGGAGCCTGTGCGGACTCGGTGGGATCAGCTGCTTCCGAAGTGTCTGTAATCTCCTCGGTTGCTTCTGTTGCTTCTGTTACTTCGGCTGCATCTTCTTTTTCAGGAGTTTCTGTACCCTTAGGTTCTTCCTCTTTTTCCGGTTCAGGAGCTTCTGTCTCTTCCTTTGCCTCAGGTGCTGCTTCGCTGTTCTCGCTGTCTGCAACTACCGGAGCGTAATGACGCATGATGGATGCCACCGGTTCAGCTGATTCAGTCTTAGGAGCTTCTGTTTCGGGAGCCTCTGTTTCAGGAGTATTTTCCTCAGCGGCTTCTGTTGTTTCTTCCGGCTGCGCCTCTGTCTGGCTTTCTTCCGGAGCTGCTGTGGTTGCATCTGCTGCATCTGTCTCTTCCGGAGCAGTTGTACTCTCATCCGGAGAAGTGCTTTCTTCTGCGGCAGTGGTTTCTTCCGGTACAGTTGTTTCTTCCGGTACGGTTACATTCTCATCCGGTACGGTTGTTTCTTCCGGATTCACGGTCTCTGCGGGAGAAGTTGTCTCTTCTGCAGATGGTTCCTGTGTTTCCTCGGGGGCAGGTGTCTCAACCGGTTTGGAAATAATATTGACTTCCTCATCACCGTATGCTGCCTCGTAACTCTTTACAGTTACCCGCTTGGTCTTTTTAACCTTTTCCGTACCATCATCCATTCTTGTGATCTCTGTGGTACAGCTGATGGTCCCCTCTCCGTTGTTTACATATAAGAAGATAATCTCCTCATCGCCGGTTACCATGTACATGTCATCGGCATCCTCGGGCAGACGTACAAACACTCTCAGTTCAGCATCCATGCTGCCGCCTTCCGGATCGGGGAACGCCTCGTATATCTTACCTTCCCCAAATAATAATTCCTCAAATTCAGCGATCTTTCCATTGGTGAAATCGAGGTCATCCGCTGTAATTTCATTACCATCGGCAATCGCCTCTTCAACGGCTTTCACAAGCTGTGAACCGCTCATTGAAAATGTAACTGATTCCGATGAGCCGGCTGCATATGCTGTATTCATATTTGCGCCCACATTTGTGAAGATCATCGCTGCCGCAAGTACAAATGCAAGAAATCTTCTCTGCACACTGTGCATGTTTCTTACAATTGCCCTGGCTCCACTTCTTCTTTCCATATTGTTTCTCCTCTCTTAAGATCTTTATTTTCCAAAAACAGGTTTTTATTTTCTAAAAACAGTATATCAAACCACAGTTACAAATCAGTTACATTTTTAGGAAAAACGTAAATTTGTTTTGTAATCGTATTATTAGACATGTGTTGATTTTTGTATGAGTAATATGAGATTTTTTCACCTCAAAGCGCAAAGAAGGCGGCACCCTCCGGCTGATTTCTCAGCCGTCAGATGCCGCCTTCTTTCTTATTTAATACTTAATTTTTGTTTACCTTCCGATTATCAGGAATCCTCTTCTTTTCGCTTCTTGCTCATAGCCGTCAGCACAAGGAAGATACCGGACATCATCATTGTAAGTGTTGACTTAACAGAACTCTGTCCTGTCTTTGGCAGCCCTGCTAACGGAATCTCTCCGTCATCAATGAGCGTTGTGTCAACTGGTGATCCTGGAAGCTGTGCCAATGGTACGTCTTCCGGCATAATGGTTACGCCTGGGCCACCTTCAGATGGGGTTACACGGCCTGGGGTAGAACCACCGCCGCCTCCGGAGGAACCGCCAGAGGATGTCTTTACATAGTTAACCTTAATAATTCCATCCTTGGCAATTGTCTCTGGTAATTGCTCTGGATTATAGTTTCCAAACCTATAACCCGAATAACTCTTATGTGTGATTTCCTGTACCATTAAGATATCAGGATCGTTCACCCACTTGGTCTCGCTTACAGTTTCAGTATCGCGGGCTGCCTGCTCGCCTACCACCCAATGCTCTACTGTGTAGCTGATAGTCTTTGTCTGGCTGTCATCCTTCACATAGTTAACCTTGATCACGCCGTCCTTTGCAATCATCTCTGGCAGGGTCTCCGGATCATAGCTTCCGAACTTGTAGCCGGTGTAGTCCTTATGCGTGATCTCCTGTACTGTTAAAGTATCAGGTTCGTTCACCCACTTGGTCTCGCTTACAGTTTCAGTATCGCGGGCTGTCTGCTCTCCTACCACCCAGTGCTCTACTGTGTAGCTGATAGTCTTTGTCTGGCTGTCGTCCTTCACATAGTTGACCTTGATCACGCCATTCTTTTCAATTATCTCTGGCAGGGTCTCCGGATCATAGCTTCCGAACTTGTAGCCGGTGTAGTCCTTATGCGTGATCTCCTGTACTGTTAAGGTATCAGGTTCGTTCACCCACTTGGTCTCGCTTACAGTTTCAGTATCGCGGGCTGTCTGCTCTCCTACCACCCAATGCTCTACTGTGTAGCTGATAGTCTTTGTCTGGCTGTCGTCCTTCACATAGTTGACCTTGATCACGCCGTCCTTTGCAATCGTCTCTGGCAGGGTCTCCGGGTCATAGCTTCCGAACTTGTAGCCGGTGTAGTCCTTATGCGTGATCTCCTGTACTGTTAAGGTATCAGGTTCGTTCACCCACTTGATCTCGCTTACAGTTTCAGTATCGCGGGCTGTCTGCTCGCCTACCACCCAGTGCTCTACTGTGTAGCTGATAGTCTTTGTCTGGCTGTCGTCCTTCACATAGTTAACCTTGATCACGCCGTCCTTTGCAATCATCTCTGGCAGGGTCTCCGGGTCATAGCTTCCGAACTTGTAGCCGGTGTAGTCCTTATGCGTGATTTCCTGTACTGTTAAAGTATCAGGTTCGTTCACCCATTTGGTCTCGCTTACAGTTTCAGTATCGCGGGCTGTTTGCTCTCCTACCACCCAGTGCTCTACCGTGTAACTGATGGTTTTCTTCTGACTCAAATCTTTCTCAAAGTTTGCAGTAAAAATCAAATCGCCATAAGAACCATATTCAATGATGGTTGTTATCTCATCATGAGGCCTTCCGCTTACAACCATATTTTCATCATATTCCCAACCGGTAAAAACATATCCGATTTTGTTAGGATTGATCAATGTTATTGGATTACCAAGCAGACTCTTATGTGTATATTGATTTGGGTTAGGATTGTCAACATCATTATCTTCTCCCCATGTTACGCCATCAACATTTTCATAAGTAATTGAAAATGTTTTTGAAATACAATGGAAAATCACAATATTATCTTCTTCCTTGCTCAATTCATATACAACAAATCCTTCTTGTACCTCATACCCACCGATTTCCGATAAGCTCAAATCCGGGTAAACAGTAATTTTATTTACCTCACTAGTAAGATTAGGCACACTATGAATTACATCCCCATCATCATCTACATACTGTATTGTATAATTGAATGATAATTCACCTGGTGCATAATAAGTGAATGTAATAACATTTTCAGATGCGATGCTCTTTAACACAAAATGTTTACTCACTGCATCCACTACATATCCTGCAAATTCACCTGTAGGAACAATAGCTTTTTCTAATATAGATTCGCCTATAACACCGCTCCCCTGCTTATCATCAGCTATTTTATCTCCATTTGATGCAATATAATGTACAGAGTACGTAGTATTAATGTCCTCATCCCAACCAGCATAATAAACAGCGCTACTAGTAAATTTCATTGCCGGATCAAATTCCCTACCTGTACCATCCTCATTATCAAACCATCCAGTAAATATATATCCCTGGCGAGATGGTGTTGCAGGTGCTTCTACCGTATTATCATATTCTACATCCTTCACCGCAGCAACTTCGGACTGGTTCATAAAAGTAACTGTAAAATTGGGCAATACCCAATCAGCATAAAGAGCAAGGCCGGCCGGCATTTTTGTTATAGTATTAAGTTCTGTATGCTCCGGATCCACATACCATCCATTAAACACGGCCCCTTCAATCGGAACTGAAGGTTCTGATAAGTATTTAGTTAAATCAGTTCCTATCTTTACTGAATTACTGCTTATTTTCTGACCATTATATCCGTATAAATCCAAAGCATATGAATTTGCCTTGTAGTAGAAGTGTACCTGTTGTCCATCTCTCGTTGAATTTCCAAACGTACACCCTTCATGATCTCCTTGCGTATATCCTACTATATCATAAAATTCAGAATCTCTATACAGATAATTGAATCTAACATCTATGGCCTTATACAGCCCATAGGTCACCCCATTATACAGTTTGGTTTCAACTCCATCACCGCTGTAATTCTCCAGCCAATAATGAAGTGTCTGTACTTTATTGGTTGAAAAAGTGTGAGAGTATAGCCTTCTGTTCCCCGATGGCATGGTATCAATATTAACAAATTTATCGTTATTTACATTTGTAAAAGACCATGCATGCTGAGGATATGGAATATTGAATGTATCCTTCCAAAGCTGTGTAATGTTTGCACCATATTTTGCACTTAAAGTCACACTTTCATAGCAGCTGTCACTATGTGTATGTTCTGTTTTCCTACATGTTAGATTCCCACGCCGGTCGTAACACCATGATCCATGGTTATGTTCACTCAATCCACATGTAGCATTTCCAGACGGCCACCATATTGTATACTCATTTCTTGAATACCGTACATAAATAACCGTACTACCGTCTGGCTTAACCACCGCGCTTGAAGCTTCCTTAAATGTAAAATTAGCCGAATCCAACTGTGACGGATTACCATCTCCTGCCTTAACAGTAACAGTTGACCCTGTCTCAGCTTTTTTCACACTACTGGTAAGGTAAGAATAATTAACATCATCTGCATTCTCTATCAAATATACGATTGTATAATCAACAAGTGTAGGCGTCCATTTTGCATACAATGTAATATCTGATATTAAATCAATTGTACCTCTTATCTGATTACCTATACCTTCCGGATTTGCATACCATCCACCGAAGGTATACCCTTCTTTCTCAGATCCAGCAGCAACAGACTGTTTACTTTCATACAGCCCCTTTTGATATGGCACATAAGAACCGCCATCTGTTTCATAGGTTAGTCTATATGCATTCCTATTGTAATATACATTTACTACCGTCTGTCCATCCGCCGATATCTCTTTTTGCTCAATTGGCCTCTGAACAGTAAATCCCGCTTTATGAATTGGCTGCGCGTCTGTCAATTCACCGTTTTTTCCGTTTACATGGGCTTCTGCCCCTGTATCTTCAGTGTAGTTTTCATCATCCAAATTCTGAAAAAAATGTTTTACTGTATAATCCGCTGCATTCGCTATATATATTACAGTCACAGTCACAGATGAATTATCTGAAAAGCTACCCGTCAACTTCCAATCAGATACTTCAAAACCACTTGGGGAGTTTTCTGCTAATTCTACGTAATAGCCTTCAATAGCGGGTACTGAGTAACTAAAGTTATACTCGCCATCAACAGCTATCACTTCCTCTTTGTATGTTTCTCCCGCAACCAATCCATTTTCATAAAGTGGTTGGACGGTAATAAGTTTAACATCTCCAGTTACAGGTGGAGTAACAGATGTTACAACAGTGTAGATAGAAAAATGTTCTGTTGCAAATGTAACTTGGTTTTCAGTAACATTAATCATCTCAGGAACCGGTTCTACCGAAATTACATCATTCGCAGTAATATTGGCCTGAGGTACATTCTCCTTTCCAGTAGCCACATACATAACTTCTATTGTATCAGCCACTTTGCTATTTTCTTCTAGTGGAGTTCCAGTGAATGTAACTTCTACTGATCCACTCCAAATCTGATCGTCAAGTTTATTCCCATTCTGATCAAGCAGATCAATATTATACGATAATGCTGAAATAACTTTCTTTTCTTCACCAGATGCCACTGCATCTGCCTCAACATTTGCTTTTACAGCATCTTCGATTCCTGGAACAGCACTTGCAACAGCCGTCACATATGCAGGTAAAACACCTTCATCGGCATGAATATGAATAATCATACCATCCTTCATAGGAGGCAAGGTTAAATCAAACTCCGGATGCTCTCCCGTCTCCGTCATATAGACTTCAACTTCCTGCTCCTCATAAATCTCAGGAACAGAGTACCAGGCAGTCTGTGAACCGTCATCATTATCCGCCACAGAATCAACCGAAAGGATCTCTCCATTCGCAGTCACATTCTCTACCGCATAACCAATCTGGTTCTTAACGCCGAATGTTAATGCCTGACCTTCCTCAACGCCTCTCGGCCCTTCCACGATACGGGCGCTGGCTTCCGGATAGATTGCATAAGAGATCTTATACCCCTCAAAGTCATCCAAAGCCTTCAGCTGATTGATCGTAGTCACATAAATCTTAGCTGTGGAACAATAGCCTATTCCAACCAGATCCGTTGAACCTGCTGCTGAAACATTGTCTTCTTTCTCAGGCGCCTGTGTCGGCTTTGCCTCTGATGAGGAAGCCACGTCAGGAACTTTCTGG
Source organism: Enterocloster citroniae (assembly GCF_040545455.1). Lineage (NCBI taxonomy): Bacteria > Bacillati > Bacillota > Clostridia > Lachnospirales > Lachnospiraceae > Enterocloster > Enterocloster citroniae. Next base: position 250,557 of record NZ_JBEPLZ010000008.1, read on the forward strand.
GTGGGAGTCTCGGCTTTGCCCTCGCTCTCGTCTGCAGTGCTGCTCTCTACCGGTGCTGCCGTTGTCTCGTCTGTATCAGGTACAGCGGTCTCGCCGTCAGCTGCCGTGGTAGTCTCATCTTCCGAAGCCTGTGTGGAATCGGTTGGATCAGTTGGCTGGTCTGCTTCTGTTGACTCTTCCTTGCTGGGAGCCTCAGTTGCTTCCGTCTGCTCTGCTTCTGTTGCCTCTTTCTTTGTGGGAGCCTCGGTCTCCTTTGGTTCTTCCTCTTTCTCAGGTTCGGGAGCTTCTGTCTCTTCTTTAACTTCTGCTGCATCTGCCCCATCATTATTCTCATTATCAGCAACTACCGGTGCGTAGTGACGAATGATGGACGCCACAGGTTCGGTCGCCTCTGGTTCAGGAGCTTCCGTCTCAGGGGCCTCGGTCTTCTCTGGTTCGGTTGCTTCCTGAGTTTTTTCCTCAGCTGCTTCCGTTGTGGCCGGTTCTTCTGTGGAAGCCTCAGTCTCACTCTCAGCCGGGGCCTCTGTTGTATCCTCCGGTAAAGCAGCCTGGGTCTCATCGGTTTCCTGAGTCTCATCAGGTGTTGTTGTTTCATCAGATGTTGTTTCATCAGGAGCTTCTGTTGTTTCATCCGCTGCCGTGGTCTCATCCGCTGCTGGCGCCGTGGTCTCTACCTGGCTCTCGGTTTCTGATGGAGCAGTTGTCTCCTGTGCCCCTGGCCCGTTTGTATCTTCAGGTGCAGGTGCGGGTGTTTCTGCCGGCTTGGAAATATGATTCACTTCCTCATCGCCGTATGCTGCCTCATAACTCTTTACAGTAACGCGTTTGGTCTTTTTAACCTTCTCTACACCATCATCCATTCTTGTGATCTCAGTGGTGCAGCTGATGGTATCTTCCCCGTTATTTACGTATAAGAAGATAATCTCCTCATCGCCGGTTACCATATACATGTCATCAGCATCTTCCGGCAGCCGAACGAACACGCGTAGTTCTGCGTCCATACTTCCGCCTTCCGGATCAGGGAACACTTCATAGATCTTTCCCTCACCGAAGAAGAGTTTCTCAAATTCAGCAATCTTTCCATTGGTGAAATCGAGATCCTCTGCCGTCACTTCATTGCCATCAGCGATTGCTTCATCAATGGCTTTGACAAGCTGTGAACCGCTCATCGTGAAGGTGACGGATTCTGACGAACTGGCTGCCAGGGCCGTATTCATATCCGCACCAACATTGGTTAGGATCATGGCCATTGCAAGCAGGAACGCCAGAAGTCGTTTTTGAGCACTGTACACTGTCCGCGACAGCGCCCTAGACCTTTTTCTTCCTTCCATACATATTCTCCTCTCAAGATATTTCTTTTCCAAAACAGGGATAATTTGCTATTGTCTGGAACAAGTATATCAAATGGCAGTTACAAACGGGTTACAAATTAAGATTTATTAAAATTTTTCTTAAATAATCTATTCCCCGCTTTTAACCTATGCCCTTATCATATCAGATGGGGCGTTACCAAAAGCGTTATTTCGACCACTTTTTTCGTTACTATTTCTTTTTTTATCTGCATTTTTCGATTTTATTTTTAACCTATTTTTCATTTTTTTGTAATATTATCAGACAGCTTTTCTTTGGATTTTTCCATACTTCTTCCGCCTGTTTCTAACGTCAATTCTTAAGATTTCTTGCGAGATTTTTCCTCATTTCATCTTGCATTTTCTCCCCTCTCCATGGTACAATGAATCCAATGGATTATTATGAGTTTTTTTCTCGCAGATATGGAGGTGTCTTATGCTGGTTCAGCTGATTTTAAAGAATTTCAAGATTTTCAAAGAAGAAACTTTATTAGATTGTTTACCTGGTCCCATAAACGAACACAAAGCATCCCTGATCAAGGATGCTTTGGATGGGGAACAGTTTCTCCCGGTTATTGCTATCTACGGCCCCAATGGAGGTGGCAAATCAACGGTGCTGTACGGCTTACGATTCCTAACAGATCTTCTTACCGCCGCCAGGCCGGAAACCGTTGCTTCCCGGCCAGTCCATCACCGCATGTCACCGGTCTGCTCGGGCATGCCCTCTGAGTTTGATGTACTGTACCGGCACAGAGGCTTCCTGTTCCGTTATCAGCTTCGCCTCCTAAAGGGGATCATTGCAGAAGAGACCCTTTTTTACGGCCGTGTTGGAAAGGATGATGCCGGAATACTTTTTAATAGGAAGGAATCCGATTTTCATCTGGGCAAGATCGTATCATCCTGTCCGGTTAATCACGTGTCTCCCTCAGAGCCGCTGCTCTCTCTCCTGGCACGTTCATCCCAGTCCGAAACCATCCAGGCCGCATACTCCTGGTTTGAGGAGACGCATTTTCTTTCCTCCTCTCCTTCGGATGCTCCGTTACCAAAATCAGCGGAACAGGCCGGCAGGATCGGAAGCAATATATATGATGCTATAGGCGGCAATACATACGGCGATATCGATGGCAATGCATATGGTCATATCGGTGACGGTATCTCCGGCGGCATCTATGACGGCATCTGCAAAGACATCTGTACCCTGCTCCAGTCCATGGGACTGGATATCACCAATATCAGGTCCGTTCCCCAGGGAGGCGTAACCGCTTCCGGGCTATGGCTGACCCATACGCCGGAAGGTTCTGAACCTTACGAACTCCCATATGAGGATGAATCAGAGGGCACAAAAAAACTTTTATCCGTCCTCCCCCCTGTCATCGCCAGCTTAAAGCAGGGCAGCCTGATCGTGGCGGATGATCTGGACAGCCGGCTGCATCCCCATCTGCTGCGTTATATCATAAGCCTTTATACAAATGCAGAGAAAAATCCTCACGGTGCTCAGCTTATATTCTCCAGCCATAATACCGCTGTTTTGATGCCCACTGTTCTCCGCCGGGATGAGATCTGGCTCTGCTGCCATCCATCAGGAGAGGATGCGCAGCTCTATCCTCTTTCCTGGTACAAAAAAGAAAACGGCCTCATCCCAAGAAATGATGAGGCCTATGGCAAGCAGTATCTGGAAGGCCGTTATGGGGCCAGTCCCAAGATAACCGGTTAATTCTTAGCGGAATACCTTATAGCAGACTTTCAGGCATTACCTGATAGTTCAGTTTCACCTTGCGCCCTCCGTCCCACAGATGGAGGGTGCGGTCTATCCGTTCAAATATCCTGAGACAATACTCCTGGGAGGTGCCGTTGAGCATTACCAGGTACTGGCTTGGATTGTAGCAGGTAAATAAATCTCCCTTTCTCACGGACGTTCCGATGGCCTCATGAAGCCTGGCCGAAGCTGTCTTCAGCAAATCCCCAGCGGCATCCAGGGGTTTTCCCTTTGCATCCAGCAGCGTACAGCACAGCATCACGCTGGTGAAGTCGATCCGCTCCGACATGCGTACCAGCAGTCGGTAGCAGTCGATAAAGGCAGGATAAGAACAATAGTAAGGTCCATTGACCCGGTCCCGCTCCTGCAGGCTTTCCCTTACGTCCTTAAGGGTGTCTGAAGTATAACGGATCTGGCCGCTCATGGTCCTAAACCGCTCCAGCATCTTCTCAGAGGGAGGAAGACCCTGTTCCTCAAAATACTGGGCAACCGCCTGGTCGTAAACCTGCATGGCGTCCTTAAAGCGTTTCATGGCGATCAGGCAGTCGATCTTCATGATCTGACACTCTTCATAGGGATAAAGATTACAGGCAGCGGAGCACAGCTCCAGCAGTTCCGTGTACTCGCGGTTGGCCTTCATCAGATGGCTGGCCACCCTCAGACACTGGAAGTACAGTTCCTGGCACCGCACTTCGATAACAGACACCCATTTCTCTCCTGCCAGCTGGGCCATAAATTCCCCCTGGTACAGGCGGCAGGCCCTCTTTAACAGGTTTTCATCCCTTGTCTTCAGCGCTTTCCTGGCAGTTTCCTCAAAATCCTTTGCATCTATGTACACAGAAAGGCTGCCCTTGTCAAACCGGTACACCCCGCCCTCGGTCCGGATATACTCATGTTCCGGCAGACCGCTGCCCTCCAGTATTTTGCGGAGCCGGAACACAGCCGCCCTAAGGCTTCCCGATGGGTTGGTGTTCTCACCGTTTCCGTAGAGCATATCCAGCAGTTCTTCCCTCAGGACCCCCTTCTCACCGGCATATAAAAGGATAAGAAAGAGCTGAAGCATCTTACCCAGCGGATTTGCCATGACGGACAGCGGTTTCCTGTTATACTCCACCATAACCGTTCCCATCATAAATACATTTAAGCCTTCACTTTCGCCCAATATACGGGCATTCCCCTGATCTGCGTTCATTGTTTCCCCTACCCCCGTTGCAAGAGCGTTACACGCCTCATAACGCTATTTTACAACATTCCATCTGATATTTCCACAGATTTTTCCAATTTTCCACATATTCCCCGCGGACTTCCTATGGACTTCCCATAAATTTCCCATGGACTTCCCCACGGACTTCCCATGCCCCATCACTTTCCTCTCATAAACCAGAAATAGTACGGAATCTCCACCAGGAGCATTACACTCCACCCAACAGCACAGGCATAGGCAACGCCCTGCATTCCCATAACAGGCGCCAGAAGATACACAAATACCACACGAAGGCTGGTCTGTACAAAGGTTCCCAGAAGGGTTATGCTCATATTCCCCATGCCGCGGAAAAAGCCCTGTATTCCATTGGTAAAGGCCGGGAAAATGTAGAATAGGGCCATAAGTCCCAGATAGCTGCTGCCCAGTCCTATGATGCCCTGGTTCCCGGCAGTGACAAACAGTCCCATCAGCGGTTTTCTAAACAGCAGGATCACAAGAGCAATGCATACCCAGTAGCAAAACTCCAGGGTCAGCCCATGGCGAAAGCCCTTCCGGATCCTCTCCTTTTTTCCGGCTCCCCGGTTCTGTGCCACGAAGGTGGTGATGCCATGGGAAATGCTCTGCTCCGGCGTAAAGGCATAATCATCAATCCGGTTCACTGCGTTAAAGGCCGCGATCATATCAACCCCCAGAGGATTGACCGCTCCCTGGATCAGCAGCTTTCCAATGGGCTGGCAGGATTGCTGCAACGCTGTGACGCTGCCGTAGCGCAGTGTCTGGCGCAGCAGCTGGCGGTCCATGGTGAACTCCCCTTTTCTCAGCTGCAGCATGGGTATCTTCCTATACACATAGGTGATACACAGAATCGCCGAGGCCGCCTCTGCGATCACCGTGGTGGTGGCCGAGCACACGATGCCAAAGCCCAGGCCGCCTATAAAGATCAGATCCAACAGGGCATTGAGAACAGATGAGAATGCCAGGAATTTAAGGGGCGTCTTGGAGTCCCCCACACTTTTTAAGGCAGCGGAAACTGCATTGTAAAAATATGTAAATGGAGCTCCCAGGAATATAATGGACAGATAGGTGGAAGCCATGCCCAGTATTTCTTCCGGCACCTGAAGCGCTTTAAGCAGCGGTCGTGAGAAAAAAACTCCGAGAAGCGCAACAATAACCGAGAAATAACAGCCGAATATCACGGTGGTGGACATTTCCCTTTTCAGTTTATCCTGGTGGCCTGCGCCAAAAAACTCACTCATCAGGACGGAGGCCCCCATACAAATACCGGAAATGCCCAGGATCACAATATTCATGACCGGGCTGGCAGTCCCTTCCGCCGCCAATGCCTGTTTTCCGATAAACCGCCCCGCTATGATGGAGTCCACAGCATTGTAGGTAAGCTGGAACAGGTTTCCAAGGATCAGCGGTACCGAGTACCTGACCAGATGATTTGTTATTTTTCCTTCTGTCATATTTACAGCAGCCATGATGATCTCTCCTTATACCGGTACTGATTTTTTCCTGTCAGAAGCTGCGGAGCTTGTCGTCCTCATCTGCCGCAGTCTTATCGATGGAGCGTATCTCCACTTCATACCCAAAGCGGTCGTCCACCTTAACGTGGACCCGTTCCCCCACTTTATGGCCCCTGATGGCCTTTCCCAGAGGTGAATCTATGCTGATCAGGCCCTGAAGGGAATTTCCCCGGACGGTTGTAACCAGTTTGTATTCCTCCGTCTCGTCATCATCCGGAATGTATACGCTCACCCGGTCTCCCAGCCCTACCTCATCTGCCCCGGACTGGTCGGAGATGATCCTGGCCGTCTTTATCATTTTCTCCAGGTAACGGATGCGGCTTTCATTGCGGTTTTTGTCCTGCTTGGCTGCTTTGTATTCAAAATTCTCGCTCAGGTCCCCGTGGGCTCTGGCCTCCTTCACCGCTTCCAGCGCTTCTTTTCTCACCACCAGTTTCCGGTACTCTATCTCCTCTTCCATTTTCTTAATATCACTTTTCGTCAGATTATCATACATGATTTGCCACTGCCTTTCCCCAAAAATGTTTCCATCAGTTTTTATTGGTATTCCCGGTACTGCCATCCGCCTTTTAGCTGGTATACGGCTCCGGGAGCCAGACTGTCGTATTGGATGTGTTTGATGTGAGGATTTTCCTCATTATAATATGCCTTCATGATCCGTTCCACCTCCTGGTTGGCCGTGTCAGTAAAGCAGCGCCTTACCATGGCCTGGGGGGCCAGGCCTGTAACGGACAGATCCACCTTGTACCAGTTTCCATCCGCCTGTACATAGACAAACATATGGTCCTTGTCCTCATCATCCGGAGCACAGAAGCAGTTCAGTCCCATGGACCTGGCAAGAAGCTGGTAGGCCACGGAGATCCCTTCACACACCGCCTTATGGTTCACAAGGCACCCATATGCCGTGAAGGAGGGATCGCCCGTGGTGTCTTCTCCCGCCACAAACCGGTTATAAAGATCCTTATCATAGGTACAGCCGGAGGCAATATAAAAGGCCGCATTCCTGGCCCGCTCCAGTTCGCTTGCATTTCTCCACTGATAACTGTTAAGATACTCCCGTATCACCAGGGCAATACGGTTGCGCTGCTGCTTATAGGTATCGCTCCCCACCCCTTCCTGGTAGAGGGGCACCCCGGCCAGCACCAGAAGGCTGTCGCCATCCACCGCCATTTCCCCGGTCCCGATCTGGTCGCTCTCCCCGTATAACGCTTTGCACAGGTTATCGGAAAGGCCGAAGTAGTTGTACAGCCCATAATTGTAGTCCTGTCTCAGGCGGCGCTCCATCACGGGATCCCCCTTTGAGTTATAGCTCATGATCACATCCACATACTGCAGCCCGGCCTTGTCCGCATAATCCTTTAGGGGATAATCCGCATCGTACGAAGCATATGGGTCATGGTTCACCCAGGCTCCGTCCTCCCCTACCTGGTATCCGTCCGGCGTGGCGGTATTGGAAAGCATCCGGCCGTTGGCATCAAAATAATACCACCGCCCATCTGTGTCCTGAAGCCATCCCTTTGCATAGGTCCCGTCATCCTGTCTGTATTTCCACTGACCAGATTCCGTTGTCCAGGTTCCGGCATACGCTGCGTTTGAAATAAAGATACTCAATGCCGCTGATACGGCAAGGATTTTTAAAAAATGTCTTTTCATAGCAATTCACTCCTGCCTTTTATAAATTCTTTATTTTCACTTTAGTTTCTTTATCGATTCTTTAGCGTGTGCTCAAACTTTGGCCACATTTTCCCTGTATAGTATTACTTGTAAGGTGATAGACCTTTTAAATATACAGGAAGACACTTTTTCATACCTATTGGCCGGCAGTTCCCCTTCTGCCGGCCCCCTCCATTTTATAAGCCGGATGTGACCAGGACATGCTATGGCAGCGCATGTTTGGTCACATTCTTTTTTTATCTGCATATGCTGTAAAGAATAAACTTTTTTAGGAGACCATTATGGATAACCAATCTGTCACTCCTGCTGATATCTTCGCAGATCTACTGCGCTTTCGGGCCCCTTCCGCCGTTGCCTGGGTAAGAGGCGGGGCATCCGCTCCCGCAATAAGCGGCCTTGTGAAATTCTATCACACACCTTACGGCGGTGTGCTGGTGGAAGCTGAGATATTCAACCTTCCCAACAAGAATATGCCTGGCGCCACGGATTTCTACGCCATGCACATCCATCAGAACGGCGACTGCTCAGACAATTTCGCCAACACGGGAGAGCATTATAATCCCACCAACGCCGCCCACCCCAACCATGCGGGCGACATGGTCCCCCTTCTTGGAAATGAGGGCTATGCATGGACGGCGTTCTATGACAAACGCTTTAAAATAGAAGATATCCTGGGGCGGTCCGTTGTCATCCACAGCCATCCCGATGACTTTACCACCCAGCCCTCCGGCAATTCGGGCGGAAAGATCGCCTGCGGCACCATTATGAAAGCGGATTATACGGATCAGGTCTGATTCTTACATCTGGGGGCCGTTTTTCCGGAGTGTGTACGGAACTTCCGGGAGTATGCACAAAGCTTCCCGGAGTATGCACAAAGCTCCCCGGAGTGTGTCTGAATACCACCTCCAGACACACTCTGGAGTATAACACAAATTCCAGTTTAATACAATTTGAACCCGGCCCCTTCCACAATATCCAGATCCCTGAACACCTGGCTGACCGCGGCTTCGTATTCGCCGAGCCGCTGGGCCTTTTTTATCTTTTTGCCGTATTTCCCGTCATCAGAGAATATCCGGATCATGGATGCCCATATCTCTTTCATTTTAAACAGCACATTCCTGTCCCCGGACATGATCCCCCTGTATCCCTCATAGATCCGCTGGTGAAATTCCTCTAACCGGACCTTATCCAGAGGTGTCCCTGTCTCTATGGCTTCCACAAGACCAGGATTGGCTATGATCCCCCGCCCCATCATCACATACCCCAGTTTCGGGTATTGCTGAGTCAGCCCCCTGAAATCCTCTGCCGTGAACAGGTCCCCGTTATAGCATACCGGGCTGCTGCCGTGTTCCAGGCCATAGCCGAACATTTCCCTGTCAGGGGTATTCTTGTAATAATCCGTGCGGACCCTGGAATGGATGATCAGCTGGGTCAGGGGATATTTGTTATAGATTTCCAAAAGGTGGTAAAACTCATCTGAGGAATAGATGCCCAGCCGTGTTTTGACCGACATTTCCATCCCCATCTTGTCCAGTTCTTCTGTCACGGTTTCCAAAAACATATCCAGCGCATGGGGCATACTGAGAAATCCCGCCCCTTTGTTCTTGGATACCACAGTCGGCGAGGGACACCCCAGATTCAAATTCACTTCCCTGTAACCGTATTCTTTTAATATCAGGGCCGCCCTCAGGAAGTCTTCCGCCCTGTTTGTAAGGATCTGAGGTATCACGCAAAGCCCCCTGTTGTGTTCGGGCAGTATATCGTTTATCTCCCGGGAGCTCAGTCCGCCCTTCATCCCTCCCTGTGCCCTGGGCGATACAAAGGGTGTAAAGTACCGGTCCATGGGCCGGAAACAGGCGTGGTACGCGTTCCTGTATATATATCCTGTAAGCCCCTCCATGGGAGCCATGTAAAATTCCATTCTATGAGATCCGTCCTGTCTTTGGTTTATGGTCCCCCGGCATCCTGCCGGGCGCATAGCAAGTATAGCATATCCGGACCCCAAATGCAAAAATATGCCCGGACTGTTTTAACTTTACAGCCCGGGCACGGATTTTTTTCTCGGTTGTCTGTTTCCTTACTTACCAACATCCCTTCCCAGCGTGATCTCCACCTTCTCAAAATTTTCTACACTCTTTGTCTTCTCGAAAAAGTGGGGCATTTCCCGGATCATGGTGGATTTGCTGTAAAACGGGTCATCGCAGGCCAGCGGCAGTTTTACGGTCCTTTGGGTGGCCGCTGATTTATAGATGGCGGCAATGAGCTCAATGGATTTCCTGCCCTCCTCACCGCTGGTAAGAAGCGCTTCCCCGCCCTGGATGGCTCCCAGGAAATTTCCGATCTGGGCCTCATGGCCTTCACGTTTAAGTTCCGGTATGCTCAGGTATGCCTGCTCCAGCATCTTCAGCCCTTCCTCATCCTGCTCAGGGAAACCGTTGGGCAGGGGCTTGGAGGCAGCCGGTTCCCAGGGAATGGAGAGACGTCCCTTCTCTGTCTGGAAGATCAGTTCCTGCTCCTCCCCGTGGTCCACAATGGAGGTGGTCAGCTGGGCCATTGCTTCCGGGTAATTGAATACGGCTACCCCCACATCCTCCAGTTCCGAATTGTGGTGTCCCACATTTCTCATACATGCCATCACTGATTCCGGCATTCCCATCATCCACTGGAGAAGGTCGATGTGATGGACCGAGTGGCTGGTAAAGCTTCCCCCGCACTCGCTCTCCCAGGTTCCCCTCCACCACAGGTCATAGTAGTTCTCTCCTCTCCACCACAGGGAGTTGACGATCGCATGGGTCACCCTGCCGCCCGTCCCTTCCTCCAGCATGCGGTGGACTCTCTCCATAGGCGTCTTAAAGCGGTTCTGGCACACCACGCTTAAAAGCCTGTTGTTTTCCCCTGCAGCGCGGATCATCTTATCACATTCCTCCAGGGAGCTGGCCATGGGCTTTTCCACCAGCACATGGCACCCATGGTTTAGGGCATGGATGGCCGCCTCACAGTGGGCCGAAGGAGGAAGGCAGACAGATACCACATCGATCCCCCCCTGATCCAGGGCTTCCTCCAGACTCTTATACGCCCGGGCGTTCTGTATTCCTTTTTTTTCCAGAAGTTCCTCCGCCTTATTCACATAGAGATCGCAGACCGCCCTGATCTCGCAGTCCCCGACAAACTCTTTGTACGCATCAATATGGACGCCTGCGATAGCTCCGGCTCCCACGATTGCAATACCCAACATCCGCTCACCCCTCAATTCTCTCTGCCGCCAATTCCGCCTCAATGGCCAGTTCAATGGCTTTAAATTCCGTATCCTGGTCAAAGGCCGTATCTGTCCTGTCCAGACAATCCCTGATCAGTCTTCCAAAGAATGGGAAGCCGATGAGTCCGGCTGCCTTTATGTGCCGCTCCCCTTCGTGGTTGACCAGGTACAGGTGATCCCCCTCCCTGTCATTTGCCACATCCAGGTATTTGCGTATCTCAATGTATCCGTCCGTTCCCACGATCAGGGTCCGCCCGTCTCCCCAGGCTCCCAGGCCGTCCGGCGTAAACCAGTCCAGACGGGAATAAGCCGTGGTCCCGTTGTCGCAGGTCAGCATCATGTCCCCAAAATCCTCAAATCCGGGAGTCTCCTTATGACCATAGTTGGCAACCCTGCTCTTTTCCACCACCGCGTCCCTGGCTCCCGCATAAATCAGGATCTGTTCAATCTGATGGCAGCCGATGTCCACCAGGATCCCCCCATACCTGGATTTGTCAAAGAACCAGCCCGGCCTGGTGGAGACAGAGGCCCGGTGAGGTCCCCAGCCCATGATATTGATCACCCGTCCGATGGCCTGTTCCTTCAATAGCTTTTCAGCATATACCGCGGCCTCCACGTGACGCCTTTCGCTGTAATACACCGCGTATTTCCTGTTGTATGCTTTCACGGCCTGTCTGGCCCTGTCCAGCTGTTCCCTGTTGATCAGGGGCGGTTTGTCCGTGAAGTAATCCTTTCCCCTGGCCATGGCCTGTATCCCCAGGTCACAGCGCTCTGACGGCACGGAGGCCGAGGCGATCATCTTGATCCTCTCATTGTCCAGGATCTCCTCCAGGGAGGAAGCGGTCCTGGCCCCAGGGTATCTTTTGCAGAATGCCTCTGCTTTTTCCGTGTCCGGGTCATAGACCAGATCGATCACAGCACCCGCCTCAGTGAGTCCGTTGCTCATTCCGAATATATGTCCGTGGTCCAGTCCCACTACTCCCACATGAAAATCATCCTTGCCGCACACAGGGGCCGCATGTCCCCTGGGCGCATAATTTTGTCCGTCTGCTTTTATCTGCATGATGTCCTCCCTTATCCCATTTCTATCTCATAAGTCCGGGCAGGAATGTCACAATGCCCGGCACAAATATCATAAGTGCAATAGCCGCAAGGATCACCAATATGTATGGCATCAATGGCTTAACGCTCTTTTCCAACGGCAGGCCCGCCACTCCGCAGGCGATGAACAGGAAGGTTCCCACCGGCGGCGTGATGGCGCCGATCTGCATCACAATGACCATGATAACGCCGTAATGGATGGGATCAAACCCAAATGCACCCCCAACCGATACCACGATTCCCGCAAACATGGCAATGAGTATGGTGGGATCCAGAAAACATCCCAGGATCATGAACACAATGATCAGGAACAGGGTGGCCAGATAGGGATTGCCCAGCGTGTTCACCGCAAAGTTCAGCACTTCCTGCTGAAGCTGCATGCGCACCAGCACATTGGCAAGGACGCCTGCGGCTGAAATGGTCATGAATACCACGGCGGTGGTCACAGCGGAATCTACAATGATCTTTGGAAGGTCCCCTACCTTCAGCTTCCTGGATACAAAGAATCCGTAGATCAGGCCGTAGGCAATTGCCAGGACTCCTGACTCAGTGGGGGTTACGATACCGAACACAATACCCAGCAGGATAATGAGGGGCATGATCAGGGCACCCAGGGACTTCCAAAAGGTCTTTATGAAATGGATCATGGAAAAGCGGGTAATAGGAATGTCATATCCCCGTTTCCTGTAGGATACATAGTTGACACCGCACTGCATGATACCAATGAGGATTCCGGGCACCAGCCCTCCCAGGAACAGCTTTGCAACCGGTGTCTCAGTGTAAAAGGAATACAGGATCATGGCAATGCTGGGCGGAATGATGGGGCTGAGCATGGATGATCCCGCTGTAACAGCAACCGCATAATCCTTGTCATATCCCTGTTTTTCCATGGCAGGAATCAGCATTCCCCCGATGGCCGAGGCATCCGCGGCGCCGGAGCCCTGGATACCGCCAAAAAGCATGGAGGTCAGGATATTTACATATCCCAATCCGCCCTTAAACTGCCCCACGGCCGCATTGGCAAAGTCCACCAGCTTATCCGTGATCTGGGCCTTCATCATGATATTTCCCGCCAGTACGAAAAAGGGAATGGCCATCAGGGAAAAGGAGTTGATGCTTCCAAACATGCGGATGATCACCAGCGAAAAGGGGATGTCCATTGCTACGATAAAAATAATGGCCGTGATAAGGGTGGACATAAAAATGGGAAAGCCCAGAAATATAAAAAATAAAAGCACTAAAAACACAAGCGTGGCCTGGATCATTTTCCCACCTCCTCTTCGGCGCCGTCCTTCCATCCAAACAGCTGCACTGCATACTCCAGTATCAGGTAAAATCCTCCCACGGGAACAGCCGCATAGAACCAGGCAATGGTTATGTCAGGAAGATTTTGCAGCATGTTGGTGGTATTTTTCATCACATGCATGGCCCCGGCATAGGTCACCGCAGCAAGGGCAGCGATCACCACCGCGGTGGCGCACTTCTTGGCGATCTTCATCTGGGACTCCGAGAGAAAACGGTCCAGGAAAAACTGTACGCTTAAGTGGGATTCCTGCTTTACTCCCACGCTGGCCGCCAGAAATGCCACCCAGATGGCCATAAGCCGTATGATTTCATCCCCCCAGGCAAAGGGCTTTAAGTCCGCGGAAGTAAAATACCGCAAAACGATCTGCACAAAGCTGAGGATCACAATGTATCCCAGCATACCGATAATTGCAACGGACCGGATCTTATCCAATATCCAGTATATTTTCTTAAACATGTCCTGCCTCCCATACATTGAGCACTGTTTTTAAAAATTGCCGCCCGGTATCACTGGCCAGAGCCAGCCGGGCGGCAATCCATTAAAGTCCACTCCTTACTTCTGCGCTTCCAGGATCATATCAATAAAGGAATTCCAGTTGTCTCCCTTTGCCCTGTATTCTTCCAGCATTGGTGCGCACGCTTCCTTCCACTTGTCGATGTCCTGGATCTCAGTGATCACAACGCCCTCTGCCTTCATCTCTTCCAGCGCCTTATCATTGTCCTCATCATCAATACGCGCCTGATAGGCAACCGTCTCATCCACCGACTCCATGATGATCTGCTGCAGATCCTGGGGAAGGCTATCATACCAGTCCTTATTAAAGAAATACATGATACAGGCCATACAGTGGTTGGTCACGGCCAGGTTTTTGGCGTTGTCCTGGAATTTCATAGAGTTGATCATGGACGGAGACGCCTCCATCCCATCCATTACCTTTGTCTGAAGAGCTGTATAAACTTCGTTCCAGTCCATGGTGGTGCCGGACGCTCCCAGGCAGTCGAACATGGAAATGTAAATGTTGTTGGGACCTCTCATTTTAAGCCCCTTCATATCCTCCAGCTTGGTAACAGGGGCAACGGTAAGCATGTCCCTTGCGCCCATGGACTGTCCGCCGCAGGCTACAAATCCATGCTGCTCCAGGCGTTTGGATACCTCCGGCTCCATGGCCTTGATAACTTCGCGGTATTCCTCATTGTCCTTGAACAGGAATGGGAACTCAAACATCTGAAGCTCAGGCACCCACACTCCTGGTCCGGTTCCCGGCGCTGCCGCCACCATCTCCAGAGCGCCTGCCTGGCACATTTCCACCTGTTCGGACTGGCTTCCCAGCTCATTCCCAAAGTTAGCCGTGGTCTTGATCCTTCCCCCGGATTTCTCCTCCACTGTCTTGCAGAAAAACTCCAGGGCACGCCCTATGGTTCCTGACTGGGCCTGGTTGGATGAGGTGCGCAGCTCATAGACCTTGCCGTCATCCGCCTTTGCCTCTGTTTCCTTGGATTCTTCCTTTGGCGCCTCCGACTGACCGGCCGCCTGGGTCTGTGCCTCCTGGGTCTGCGCCGCAGAGGTCTGGGTCTGTGCCGGCTTGGATGCGCATCCAGCCATCAGGGCTGCTGTAACGGCCACTGAAAGCGACAGTAATACTGCTTTTCTCATAATGTCCTCCTTTGTTTATGTTGCATTCAATTGTTTGACATAATTATAACAACCCAATGGAACGAATCCCATAGTTATTAATGCGGAAAACATTGTGATTCGTGCTTTGATTTTTAGCCAAGTTCTATAGTATTTAGTTGTATTTGTTGAGATTAAGTGATAAATTATATAATAAACAGGGGGTTCTTATGAGATGAAATTTGAAAAGCATCCATTTTTAGCACACTTATATGAATTAGATTGCGATTATCGGGTCATGCTCTACTCCGATACCAGCAACAAGAATATCTACAGTCATTCCCATAACTTTTTTGAAATGTTCCTGCTGATCTCCGGCAGAATCGTATACAATACGGCGGGAACTTCCTTCTATCTGAAGCCCGGTGATTTTCTGTTTATCAACAGGCATCAGGAGCATTTTCCGGAAATGCTGGATTTCTCCATTCCCTACGAAAGGATGGCGCTCCAGGTGTCCCCCCAGGTACTGAAGGAACTGTCCATGGACGGGGTGGATCTGTCGGAATGTTTTACAACAGACACCTTCCGGGTCTACCATTATCCCCATCCCATCCGTTCCCGGCTCAGCAGCCTTCTGGACCAGCTGACCTTCCTGTACAACAGCGAGGATATTTACGGTAAACGGATCCTGGGCCGCAGCTGCCTTGCCGAATTCTTTGTGGAAGTCAACAAACACAACAACGACCCTCACATCTTCTCATTCAGCCGGGACAACAAGGAAATGGGCCTTATGGCCCTGGTGGACCAATATTTTAAGGACCACATGGACCAGCAGATCACCGTGGCCCAGCTGTCTGAATATTTTTATATGAACCGGTACTACTTCATGCACCGGTTCAAGGAGATTTCCGGAATGACCATTTACCAATATATCCTGCGCCTGCGTTTAAATGAAGCCGAAGCCATGGTCCGCGGCGGAGCCTCTTTTATCTTTGCCAGCCAGCAGTGCGGGTTCGGGGATTATTCCAATTATTACAGGTGCTTTAAAAAGGAATACGGGGTATCCCCGCGGGAGTATTTTAAAAGCGAGCCGGGATAAGGACAGGGAAGGGATCACATGGGGGCAGCAAAGGAAATCTGCTGTGCATGAATGCTGCAAACCCGCCCCTTTAAAACACCGGTCCGGGGATCCCGCGCAAACACAGCCAAATCCCCGCTCCGCTCATTCGCAGCCAGCAAAAAGCGCTGCGACCGTGACAGGCAGATGTTTCTCGGCCAGTGTCCGCCGCTG
Organism: Enterocloster citroniae; assembly: GCF_040545455.1. Lineage (NCBI taxonomy): Bacteria > Bacillati > Bacillota > Clostridia > Lachnospirales > Lachnospiraceae > Enterocloster > Enterocloster citroniae. The sequence goes on from NZ_JBEPLZ010000008.1 coordinate 266,634, forward strand.
TCATACGTTTTAACGTGCCTCAGGTCTCCGGTTTCTCTATCCCGGGCGAACAGCGTGACCGTATCCGGCCCACGGTCAGATACATAAACACAGCGCCCATCATCACTGATCTTAATATCCGCCCCGGCTGCTGCTTCCTGTGAAAAAAGCTCATGCCCAACAGGCAATACCTGCCGCTGCTGTGCATTCCGTTCTTCGTCCATGGAAAATGTAAAAACATGGTTGTTTAGTTCCGTGACAACATAAAGATTTTTTCCGTCCTTTGAAACGGCCATGTGACGGGGCCCCTCACCCCAAGGAAATATGATCTGCCGCTTTTTTTCCAGAAGCTTTATGCCTCCCTGCTCATGGACTCCGTAACAGAAGATCCGGTCAAGCCCCAGGTCCGCGACATATAAAAAACAATTGTCAGGGCTTAAAAGCGTGGAGTGGACATGGGAGACCCTTCCCTCAAACCCGGGTTCAAAATAATCATCCCCGGGAAATTCTTCCCTGTCCAGATATAATTTTCCATGTTCCTCCCGGCAGAGCAAAAAGCTTCCGCTGTTATAGCCGGATACGGTGAAATACGGCGTACCCGGCCAGGGGGTAATATGGCAAAGCGATGCGCCCGGAACATGGAGATGATCCACAGGCAGCAAGCGCTTTTCATGTTCCAGCCAGCGGTACAGAGTGATCTGGCTGTCGCGGCTGACTTCGCTCACCCCAAGGATCATGCCGTCCCGGATTGCAAGAAAAGAAGGATTGATGTCCCGTCCGCCTTCAAAAAGCGGGGTCAGTTCCCCGCTTTTTTCATCCAGCTCATAGATCCGTATCCCTCCAGGCTGCCCCGGAGCAGTGTAGGAACCGGTTATGATCAGTTCCTTATCATCAGCTCCATAACCGGTCATGCGCAAATGTGGAATCCCATTCATCCGTTGCCTCCCATAATCCAGGAATACGGTCATTGTCAATGTGTTCTTTAATCACTTCGTCATTCAGCCCTTCAATCCCCAGTCCCGGAAGATCCGGCACTTTAATATAACCATTGTTTACAATAGGTTTATAGGGATATTCAACCAGGTCCTGCCACCAAGGAATGTCATTGGAGTGGAACTCCAGCGCCAGAACATTCTCCGTAGCAGCCGTGCTGTGGACTGCAGCCAGGCAGGCAATAGGCGTCTCCGCCATGTGGACGATCATTCCTACCCCGTATTCCTGGGCCAGGTCTCCAATCTTCTTGTTTTCCAAAATTCCTCCTGAAGTGAGGATATCCGGATGGATCAAAGACACTCCGCCGGCTTCCAGAAGCGGTTTAAAGTTCTCCTTTAAGTAAATATCTTCGCCAGTGGCGACCGGCACATTGACCGACCTTCTTAAGATCGCATATTGATCCGTATAATGCCAGGGAAGCGCATCCTCCATCCAGGCAATGTTATATTTTTCCAGCATTCTTCCCAGCTTAATGCACTCAGTCAGTCCGATATGCCCCACGTGGTCAACCGCCAGCGGTATCTCATAACCGATCTCGCTTCTCGCTTCCGCCACATAATTCTCAAGCCACTCCATTCCTTTTTGTGTGATCTGGATCCCGGTCCTGCAATGCTCCACACAGGTGATCTCCCTGCGCTTCTGGGCTGCAACGCGCGTATCCATGGTTCCGTGCATATGCTCGTGCTGTTCCCCTGCCGCTGCAAGCTGTTCCACAAACCCCAGAGGCGCGTTCAGGGCTCCCGGCACATCATAGAGAAGGTCAATGCCCAAATCCATCTTAAGCATTGTAAAACCTTTTTCCATCCTTGATTTTAATGCCTTTCCCATCTTTTTTCCGTCCGGTTTTCCAGCCACATCCGTGTCGCAGTAAAGGCGGATCTCATCGCGGAATCTGCCGCCTAAAAGCTGGTATACCGGGACCCCGTATGCCTTGCCTGCCAGGTCCCACAATGCCACCTCGATCCCGGACACGCCTCCGCCCTGGCGCGACTGCCCGCCAAACTGCTTGATCTTACGGAAAATCCTGTCTACATTACATGGGTTCTCTCCGATCAGGCGGCTTTTCAGCATCAGAGCATAACGTTTGTCGGCAAAATCCCGCACTTCTCCATATCCCACCAGTCCCTGATTGGTGTATACCTTCACCATAATACACTGCATAGGAGCTTTCCAGATATCCGCAAAACGGATATCCGTAATCTTTAAATCAGATGGCCGCGATCCTGTCTTCACATGGTCTAATGCCTCTCGCTCGTCCAACATAGTTTATTAACCTCCCAATTCTTTTTAATCTCTCACATTGATCTCTCACAACAACATGGCGGCATCATCCAGACGCAATGCAGCGCCATTGATGCAGTCTGCCCCCTCCGAAGCCAGGAACATGACAGCAGGAGCCACCTGCTCCGGCTGGATGATACGTCCCCACGGCCGTTCCGGCCGGTAGGGAAACAGGGGTTTTAGGCCCGCCTGTTCACCAGTGATCACTGATTGCGGGTTCCCGCTTTTAACTCCGATCTCCACTGCTCCAAGTTCAAGGGAATTGACTGTAATTCCCGTCCCTCCGCACTCCAGCGCCAATTCCCGGGTCAGCATTTTGATCGCCCCCTTTGTCATGGAATAACAGAAGTCAAAGGTTGTTGGCCGCTTTGCGTGTACGGAAGAAATATGAATGATCCTTCCCCAGCCCTTTTGCCGCATAGGCGAAAGCACCCTCTGGCTCATCCGCAGGTATCCGCCCAGGTTGACCTGGAAAATCGTGCGGATCTTAGCCGCGTCATAACCTGAAAAGTCAAGATTATACTGCAATGCAGCATTATTCACCAGAATATCAATTTCCCCCAATGCCCGGACCGTCTCCTGGTACAGGCGCTCGGCTTCCTCCGGGATGGACAGATCGGCCCGTATCAGGGTACAGTCCTGACCGAAGGCCCTGACTTCCTCAAATACCTGATACGCGTTTTTCTCACTTGACCGGTAGTGGACCGCAACCTTTGCCCCCTGCCGCGCCGCCTCCACTGCGATGGCGCTGCCCAGTCCTTTTCCCGATCCGGTCACCAGTATTGTCTTCCCTTTCAGGCTCTTAACCTCCACATCCTTCATCGCTCATCCTTTCATAAGCCCGTGCATTGGCCAGTTTGTCTAAATATTCCAGGACCAATCCGCTGTCCGCCCGGATTGCTTCCCCATTGACGGCAGCAGCATCCTCGGCCAGGAAACATACAATTTGAGAAATATCCCGAGAGACAGGGATATGTCCGTTGGGGATTTTGAAGGAATATCCGTCATAAAAATGAGAAATTTCATTTTGGTACAGCCGGTCTTCTCCTCCCATGGCCCCCACTTCAATGAGGTTGCAGCGGTTTCCTCCGGTCCCAAAGCTGACCGCCCCTTCCCGGACCATGTTTTTTAACGCTCCCATGTACATGCTGTTCAAAGGCGCTGCAGCACTTGGTTTGTCAGAATGGACCGACCCCAGAAAGATCAGGCTGCCGTTTTTCATCAAAGAGCCAAACACCTTTGCAGTTGTAACAACTGATGTAATATCCTCCTCCACCAAGCGGCCAAACTCCTCATGGGAGATTTGGCTCACCGGTCTGCACAGGATCTCGGGCAGGTTATTATAGAAAAGCACCCGAACTGATGTAAGGCTTTGAAACAGGCGCAGCACCTCTGCCTCATCCGCAAAGTCAACCTCCTCCGTTTGACAGAAACAGCTCCTTTCCCCAAACCGGTCCTTTGACTGAAACCGGTCCTCCAACTGAAACCGGTCCTCCGGTCTAACATTCTTTCCCTTGGGGACGCAGAGCATTAACCGATACCCATTTTCAGCCAGCAGCATTGCGGCATCCCTTCCAATTTCAGTTGTAACATCTGTAATAACCGCCGTCTTCAGACGCTGATCATCCATTATGTCCTTTCCTCTCATAGGGTCAGTGCAGTTTATAGTCAACAAGCCCATTTGACTGCTTGGGTCTTTCCGGGTTTTTCGCAATCCCCAGTTCCTCTGTCCAATCCAGTCCATAGCCGCGATATTTTTCAGCCTCCTCAGACTTCCCGTACCACCCCAGGAAATCCTCCATCATCTCCATGGTCCATGCATTATCGATCTGGGCGGATGTATACACTCCTTGCTTTAACCGCTCAAAACCAAAGATATCCTTTACATGGGACTTTTCCGCCGTTGCCGCCACATGCTCCGCCAAATGGGCCGGGATAAATGTGATCCCGCTGATGGTTCCGTGCACCACATCCCCCGGAAGGCACACCGCACGGCCGATCCGTGCCGGCGTGTTCATCCCGCTCATCATGACATCGCCAATGGGCGTGGGATCAACCCCGCGGTAATACACCTGGAAATCATCCATCTCCACAATCTGCTCCAGATCACGGATCCCTCCCCAGATCACAGCGCCGCCTGTTTCCGTCCGGGTTTTGATTGCCGTGGAAAGGTTCCCTCCCACATAAGTTCCAAATAAGATCTGGTCGCACATATCAACCACGATCACATCCCGCTTTACCAGGGTTTCAATCACCCATTGATTAAAGAATCCCCGTTTTCCCTCTACATTGCGCCCCTCGTCAAGCAGATTGTTGTGGACATCAATCCTTGTGGGGACCATAACCGTTGTCACCGCGCGCCCGATCAGACGGCCCTTTTCTTTGTCCTGATTGCTTCTTTGCAGATCGCCCTCAAACTGATGCATGTAACCCTTATTGATCAGGGCCATGACAGCCTCCTCGGTTGTCACTTCCTTCAGGCGGTCTAAAAGCTGGTCGCTGACCTTTGGACGGCCGTCCTCAAAGCGCTCCCCCTGCCAATCCTTTGTGAGAAACTCAATATCCTCTTTCCTGTTAAATCTCATACCTATTACCCTCACTTTTTTTATTATGCGTTCCGGAGGATAATCCCTCCGTCTACCAACAAAGAAGTCCCCGTTATGTATGAAGCGTCATCTGAGGCCAGAAAACAGACTGCTTTTCCGATTTCGTCCGGCTGTCCCATTCTGGGGATCGGGATCCCTTTTCCAGCCGCTGTCTGTTCTTCTTCCGTCTTTATTCCCGTTAATTCCGATACCACCGCGCCGGGCGCCACTGCGTTTACCCGGATCCGGTAAGGGGCCAGCTCCCAGGCGATCCCTTTTACCAACCCCTCCAGAGCACATTTGATGGCTGAATAGAACGACTGCCCGGGAAGAGGGGCATGGGCGTTGCATGAGGTGATCATAATAATCGTCCCGCCCCTCTTTTGGTCAGTCATAAGTCTGGCGGCCTGCTGGGTGCAGTAAACCGCCCCCAGCAGATTTGTCCGGCAAATGGATTCGATCTCATCTGATGTATTCTCCAGGAAATCCTTTACCGTGGTAATTCCTGCATTATTTACAAAAATATCAATACCCGTTTCCTTGACAAAGGTATTAAAAAACCTGAAAATCTCATCCTTGTCAGTGACATCCAGAGGGCATCCCCTTGCATCCCCTCCCATTTCCCGTATCATCCGGATCGTTTCCTGGATCCGCTGGTGTCTGCGTCCTGTCACCAGAACATATGCCCCCTGTCTGGCCAGCTCCAGGGCGATCCCCCGTCCGATCCCGGACGTGGAACCTGTCACCAGAGCAACCTTCCCCGACAAATTTTGTCCGTCCATTCCTTCTCCTTTTATTTTGCCTCTGCGGCAGCTTCCGCTCCCAGGGAATACAGATACTCCGCCGCGTCTTCCACAGACATATCTCCGATCATAACCGCCTCTCCCGTGGACTTAAACTCCGTATTCCATGTGGAAAATGCAGGCGGAACATCACTCCAGTAAGGGGTGGGATTTACCTCATCCGCTGTGATGATCTTATACAGCATCATGTTCAGCTTCTCATAAGTATCCAGATCCGGCTCAATGGATCCATATACCTCATCCGAAAGCGGAAGTCCCCGGGTGGTTTTAAGGATCTTCCCTGCCTCCACATCGGAGAGGAACCATTTGATAAAGTCCGCCGCTTCCTGGATGTGCTCAGACTGGGCGCTTACCGAGAAGAAGATCGTGGACTGTACCCATCCGGAACCGCCCTCGCCCTGAGGCAGGCATACACCTCCCAGTTCATCATCCGGCAGCATTTTCCCAATGGTCATAACAGATCCCACGGAGATGCTGCGGGTCAGCACTTTCCCATTCAGGAAATAATCGTTCATGGGATCATACTCCACAAAGGAAAGGATCACCTCAGGAGGAGGGCATACCCCTTCTTCTACCAGATCCAGATAGAGCTGCATGTACTCCTTATAGGTTTCTTTATTAAAATTGAACTCATTTCCTGCCAGTGTCTTTTCTCCCCCGTGGGATTGCACATATTCCTGGTAATACTGGTACCAGTTACACATATCCCATAAAGGATACACTCCGTCCGGGCATTTTTTCTTTGCCTCACGGCCCCAGGCGATCATCTCCTCCCAGGTCCATCCGTTTTTCGGCTCTTCAATGCCCAGCTGCGCCAATCTGGTTTTGCTAAAGACAACGCCCTGTCCGTTGCGGCTCAGGGGGATTCCATAGAGTTTTCCATCGATCAGATAATTCTGTTTTTCATCCTCGCCCACAAACTCTGCCAGATCAATATAGGGCGACAGATCCGCCAGCGTTCCATTGTCAACATACTGCTCTATGTAGGCTGCATCCATCTGGAGAACATCAGGAACCTCCTTTGAGGCAGCTAACACCGGCAGCTTCTGCCAGTATCCATCCCATCCCGTAAATTCCACATCAAAGGTAACGCCTGTATCCTGAGAGTAAAGATCCAGTACCTTTTGAGTGGCTTCATGCCTGCTGTCCGAGCCCCACCAGAAAATAGAAAGGTTGGAAGCGCCGCCTGACGGCTGCCCCTCTGTTTTTGCGCCTGGAGAACTTTGTGCCCCCGGATCCTGCTTAGGACTATCAACCGGCTTTGAACAGCCTGACAGTGCCAGCATTGCAGCAAACAGAGCCACCGCGACCTTTTGACCAATTTGTTTTTTCCTCATAATATTCCTCCTACTACAATATATTTATGGTTAATATCCCTTACATCCAGTAAGGAATTATCCATCTTGTTGCTTAAGCTGTTAGAATGTAAGAGCAA